>NZ_JAAIUN010000015.1:0-72536 GCF_013317245.1 Blautia sp. MSK.20.85 | reverse complement strand
AAATTCAGCGACTGTGACATTGCTTTCATATCCAAATCTTCTATACATACACAATAAATATTACTGGAAAAAGATAGGGGAGAATTCTTCCACGACAGAGATCGGACTGAGCAGTTTCAAAGAAATGGGAACAAAAAGTACTGAGTTTAATTATGAGGACATAAAGAACCAGGAAAATCAGACCTATCGTTTTATTGTAGACTTCTCGAAAGTAAAGGCAGGATATTCTGCAGGAAATCTGAACTGTGGTCTGATTTATGCCTATACAGATAATCCTCTTACAAATTCAGTAAACATTGGAATTGTAAATGCAGAAAGCTTCGGTCTGACAGCGAAGGCGGGCAGCAGTATTACAGTTACTGCCCCATCGATGCAATCCTATAACAAATGGAACAATAAATCACTGGTACTGGAATTATCTTCCACAGATAAAACACTTCCGGGAGATGTCAGCCTGACAGTAACAACCGGAGATAAAAACCAGCAGTACTGGCCGGATTCCAACGGTAATTTTGTAATTCCGCTTACATGGGCAACGTCTCAGGATGTAAACCTGACATTAAATTCGGATGTTGCGGAAGCAAAAGGAAAGGCTTATCAATTCCAGGCAAAATTATACGCCGGAGCAAAGGACGGACAGGCTCTGATCGCAGCTGGTGAGACGGACACAGGCGTAACAGCTGAAAGTCTGTCGCTTACAGTGGCAGAAAATACAAATCCGTCCCTGAAGATCACAGACACAACAGGTACACACAGACTTCTCACAACGAAGGACAGTACCCTGGATCTTGATGTACAGTGGAAGAACATTGACAGAAGCTATACGGTTAGTGCCAACATCCAGAAAAAAACATCCCAGGGATATGAGGGCGTTCTGTTGCAGGCCGCAGTAAGCCAGGGCAAGAATAAATTTTCCCTCGGAGGAATTACAGGCTCCGGCAGCTACCGGCTTGTTATCACCGTAACAAAAGATCAGCGAACAGTTATGGAAGTTCCGTATTATTTCATTGTCCAGTAAGTACAATCAGATAATTTATATCATACAAAAGAGGCCAGGTTCAATGTATACTTTGAATGTTTACATTGGATCGAAGCCTCTTTTTTATAAGGCAGAAGGAGAGGATGTCACACTCTGTGACAACAGCCATTGACGATGCAGAATAGATTACGATATACTGTAAAGCAAGAAGTACGGGGATATAGTATATAGTTTCAGAAAGGGGCGGACATAAATGGGAAGATTTGTAAATCCGGATAACAGCGCATTTCAGGTAGCACTGAATTCCAGGATATATGTGGATAAAACAGGATTGTTGGAGTACACAAATACTGTTCTGGATACTATGGATGCCTATATCTGTAACAGTCGTCCGCGCAGATTCGGGAAATCCTATACGGCGAATATGCTTACTGCGTATTACAGCAAGGGAGCGGATTCCGAAAAAATGTTTTCAGGACTGGAGATCAGTAAGGCAGCAGATTTCCGAAAACATCTCAATAAATATGATTTAATCCATATAGATGTTCAGTGGTTTCTGGCAAATTGTGCAAAGGCAGATGACGTTGTTGCATTTATCACAGAGAGTATACTGGATGAGCTGAGAACGATTTATCCATGTGTGTTACCATCAGAAGAGATATCTTTGCCAGATGCGCTTTCAAGAATCCGGGAGAAAACAGGGCAGAAATTCGTTGTGATCATTGATGAGTGGGATGTTCTGATCCGAGATGCAGCGGCGAATTCCAAAGTGCAGAAAGAGTATATTAATTTTCTCAGAGGAATGTTCAAAGGAACGGAACCAACCAGATATATCCAACTTGCATATCTTACAGGTATTCTCCCGGTAAAAAAAGAAACAACACAGTCAGCGCTTAATAATTTTGATGAATTTACAATGTTAAGTGCGGGCAATCTTGCACCGTATATCGGATTTACAGAAGATGAGGTGCGGAATCTTTCGGAAGAATATCAACAGGATTTTCATGAAGTGAAGCGATGGTATGATGGATATCTTTTGAAGGACTGTCAGGTTTATAATCCGAGAGCAGTAGTCAGCGTGATGCTTAAAGGTGAATTTAAGAGTTACTGGTCGGAAACAGCGTCCTATGAAGCAATCGTGCCTCTTATTAATATGAATTATGATGGATTGAAAACATCGATCATAGAAATGTTGTCCGGTGCATCTGTGAAAGTCAATACAGCGACATTCAAAAATGATACAGAGAATATAAAGAGCAGAGATGATGTACTGACCTATATGATCCATTTGGGATATCTTGGTTATGACCAGACCAGAAAAACGGCATTTGTGCCCAATGAAGAGATCAGGCAGGAGCTGACAACTGCGGTAGAAAGTAAAGCCTGGAATGAAATGATCCTTTTTCAGCAGGAATCGGAGAAGCTGTTGGATGCAACATTGGAAATGGATTGTCCGGTGGTATCTGCACAGATAGAAAAAATCCATAATGAATATGTTTCCGTTATTCAGTATCATAACGAAAATTCATTAAGCAGTGTGCTGGCGATTGCATATTTAAGCGCTATGCAGTATTATTTCAAGCCGGTTCGGGAACTGCCATCAGGACGTGGATTTGCAGATTTTGTATTTATTCCGAAGCCGGAATATAAAAGTGATTATCCGGCGCTTGTAGTTGAATTGAAGTGGAATCAGAACGCTCAGACTGCAATGCAGCAGATTAAAGACAGGAAGTATCCAGATTCTGTTTTGGAGTACACAGGAGATATTTTACTTGTAGCGATTAATTATGATAAGGATAAAAAAGAACATCAATGTATGATCGAGCAGTATGAGAAAAAATAATTTTCAGAATTGCTATAGAATGATAATGCCTCAGGACAGGTATAACACAGGCAGCAGGTAAGTTGTTGGTGCTATGCATGTACTGAGGCTTTTTCGTTATAATATAAGATCTTATTTATCATCCCCGGTAAGCCGAAGCACATCCCGGATCTCGTCCACATTCATATCCAGGATTACGGCGAGTTCATCGATGGTGAATTTGGTGGTGTCGTCATCGTCTGTGAGCTCTTTTACCGCGGATTCAAGATTTTCTACCTTGGATACCAGATAGTCATCACGGAATTTCTGCTGGGTCTGTTCCTCGATGGCATGGAGGATTCCGCTGCGGATACGGCCGCGCATCCAGGCGTCGTTCTTCTGCTGGGGTTCTGTTTCCTTAAGAGCCGCCAGAAGGGCCAGATTCGCCTCCTGAATGAGGTCAGTCAGGTAAATCTCCTCACAGTTCAGTTCAGCGGCCATCTGGGCTGCCTGGGCCATGTAGAACTGGGTCAGAGCACCTTCGGCAGCGGTGTCACCCTTTGCAAAGGCCTGGAAGAGGGAAGCAAGATCGTCGGAATCAAGCCCTTCCGGGGAAAAACTTTCCATATAGTCACTGAGGTAAGCCTGTTCCTCAGCTGTAAGGGCTGCACGGGTGCCTGGAAGTTCTTCCTCGCTTCCGGATTCAGAGGAGGTATTTGCTGCCGCCGCAGCGCTGGCTGCTTCCTCGGCACCTTCGATAGTGATACCTTTTAATTTGAGATACTGCAGGATCTTTACAAGCTGTGAAGTGTTCAGGTCGGATTCATCGAAATGCTCACGGATCTGCTGCTGGGAGAGCTGCTTGCCGTTCTCCTCTGCGATGGTGCAGATTTCATTGAGCTTCTGCTGAAATAACTTTATATCCATAAAAACATCTCCTTAATTTTCCAGAATTTCTTCTTGACTTTATTATCAGGATTATGATACCATAAGCAAGTCGCAAATGACAGGAAAACCTTTGAATAGACGGAAAAAACGTGAAAAAAAGTTTTTTTAAAAAAATTCAAAAAAGGTGTTGACATTTGTAAAAAGCTATAATATAATATCACTTGTCGTCAGGCAAGAGAAAAGCAACAGCGACAAAAACTTAATAAAGACCATAAGTAAATGGTATATCGGGGTGTGGCTCAGTTTGGCTAGAGCGCCTGGTTTGGGACCAGGAGGCCGCAGGTTCGAATCCTGTCACCCCGACTGCTGTAAACTTATTACCGCAAGCATGCGGGTGTAGTTCAATGGTAGAACACCAGCCTTCCAAGCTGGATACGTGGGTTCGATTCCCATCACCCGCTTCTCTGAAAAGAGAGCATGTGTCTGTAGCTCAGCTGGATAGAGCAACGGCCTTCTAAGCCGTGGGTCGGGGGTTCGAATCCCTTCAGGCACGTTGTGGTGGGTATAGCGCAGTTGGTTAGCGCGCCAGATTGTGGCTCTGGAGGCCCAGGGTTCGAATCCCTGTATCCACCCTTCGCCCATTGGGCTATCGCCAAGCGGTAAGGCACAGCACTTTGACTGCTGCATTCGCTGGTTCGAATCCAGCTAGCCCAGTCCTTTTTTATGGGGTATTAGCTCAGTCGGTAGAGCACTTGACTTTTAATCAAGTTGTCCGGGGTTCGAATCCCCGATGCCTCATTAGCGGAAAGCATTTGCTTTCCGTTATTTTTTTACCATCAGACAGAGTGATGGCAACAATTGAATATGCGGATATGGCGGAATTGGCAGACGCGCTGGTTTTAGGTACCAGTGAGCAATCGTGCAGGTTCAAGTCCTGTTATCCGCACTTATTAAGAGATCTTCTGTAAATTTGATTTATAGAAGGTCTTTTGTATTTTCAGAATAATACTCATAATAAAATGCCACAGATGTATCGGTAATGATCTGTGGCATTTGGGCTCTATAAAATTTTTTAAATCAAATTACAATTTCTCTCCCTCATTCACTTCCTCAATAAATACTTTCCCTTCCGCTTGCTGCTCCACAAAGTGAAAACGGAGCACAGCCTGGGGCCAGTTGAGGGTGATGATGGCTTTTTTCTCCCGGGTCTTTCCGGCGGCCTGGATCTGGTCTACGAGGTCGGAGAGGATCTCACGGGTGAGATAACCGCCTCTCCAGTGGAACGTGAATTCTCGGCCTTTTTTGGCGGCCTGGAGGGCGCGTTTGTAGACGTCTTCCAGCTTGGTAAAGGACAGCTTTTTCTCGCGGTAGTAGAAGTGGCTTCCGTCCGGGCAGGTGGGGGCAGGAGCGATCAGTGGTTCATGGTCACGAAAGATGTTTTTGTCATCCAGATTAAAATAATCGTAGCGGATGCTGACAGAGCCGTCCTCGTTTTTGCCAAGAGTATTGTCAAAGGTGGCGTCCAGATGGTAGTACTGTCCGTTAATCCGGACAATATTCCAGGTGTGGCGGTACTTGATCCCTTTTTCCGGATTGTTTCCGCAGATGGCGATGATGCACCAGACACCGAGGGCATCGCAGAGCACTTTTACAGATTTGGCGATTCCCTCACAGACGCCTACGCCGTGTCCAAGAGGCCCGATGATCTCGTGGGAGTATGGCTTTTTCAGCTTGTCGTAGCGGATATTTTCGCAGATAAAGTCGTGGACATATTTTTCCTTATCCCACTCGGAAAGCTTCATGGCAGGGCGTACAAGCTTGTCTACGCGGGCGCCCAGAGCTTTCTGGTGTTCCCGGATCTTATTCTTGTCAAAGATATATTCCGGGATCAGGATCAGATTTGGAGAATCTTTGTAATAGCGGTATTTGAACCCCACGGCCCAGAAGATCTCCGGATGATCCAGTCTCAGCTGGAAAAACACATCATAGAGCCAGTTTCCGTCGGTAGTGGGAACCTGTGGGATCAGAAACTCATCGGAAAGTTCCATAAGTCCGTGAAGCATTGCGCGGTACACGTTCTGTTTATCTTTTGGCATTCTGCCGTAATAATATTCTTCAGCCTGTTTCATATATTTGAATTTAATCCGCCGTAGTTCTGAAATTTTGTTGTAATTCAGAATTCAGCAGAAACCCCTTTCTAAAAAATCAACGAAAAAATTATATCATAAAAGAATCATCAGAAGAAGTGCAGAGATAAAATGGAAGAAAGATTACGGAAAAATAAAACATGCAGAGCCATCCCACAAAGATGTACCCTGCATGTTTTTTCTGCCTTGAAATATTTTTGCCCGGAAATAACCGGGAGGCCAGGATCAGCCATTATACAGCTGATAATACCGGCCCTTCTGAGCAAGCAGCTCCTCATGGGAACCACGCTCGATGATACGTCCCTGCTCCAGGACCATGATACAGTCACTGTTGCGTACTGTGGAAAGTCTGTGGGCGATCACGAAGGTTGTCCTGCCTTCCATCAGCTTATCCATACCATCCTGTACCAGTTTTTCGGTACGGGTATCAATGGAACTGGTGGCTTCGTCCAGGATCAGGACAGGCGGATCTGCAACAGCTGCACGGGCGATGGAGAGAAGCTGTCTCTGGCCCTGGCTCAAGTTTGCACCGTTTCCACGGAGAAGGGTGTTATAACCCTGTGGAAGCCTGCGGATAAAACCGTCAGCGTTGGCAAGTTTTGCTGCGGCGATGACCTCTTCATCTGTGGCATCCAGTTTTCCGTAGCGGATGTTTTCCATAACGGTTGCCGTGAACAGGTTGGTATCCTGAAGAACGATGCCCATGGAACGGCGAAGATCGTCTTTTTTGATCTTGGTGATATTGATGCCGTCGTAACGGATCTTACCTTTCTGAATGTCGTAAAAACGGTTCAGAAGGTTGGTGATGGTGGTTTTTCCGGCGCCGGTAGATCCTACAAAAGCGATCTTCTGGCCCGGCTGTGCATACATGTTGATGTCATGAAGAACGATCTTGTTGGAGTTATAACCAAAATCCACATCCTCCAGAACCATGTCACCTTTCAGCTCGATATAATCCGTGGTACCCTCAGCTTTATGGAAATGTTTCCATGCCCAGCGGCCGGTACGTTTCTCGGATTCGGTGAGAACGCCGTTTTCCTCTTTTGCGTTGACAAGAGTAACGTAGCCTTCGTCCACTTCGGATTTCTCATCCAGAAGATCAAAGATACGTTTGGCACCTGCAAGGGCCATAACAATACTGTTGAACTGCTGGCTGACCTGGTTGATGGGCATGTTAAAACTCTTGTTGAAAGTCAGGAAGCTGGCAAGTCCGCCAAGAGTGAAGTTTCCGATGCCATTGATGGCAAGGATACCGCCAACCATGGCACAGATCACGTAGCTGACGTTTCCAAGCTGGGCAACTACAGGCATCAGGATGTTGGCAAAACGGTTGGCGTTGTCTGCGCTGGCAAAAAGCTGGTCGTTCAGCTCATCGAATTTCTGGATGCTTTCGTCCTCATGGCAGAAGACTTTGACAACTTTCTGTCCTTCCATCATCTCTTCGATATAGCCGTTGACAATACCAAGGTTTGTCTGCTGTTCCAGGAAATATTTTCCGCTCAGGCCCGCAAGTTTCCGGCTGGCAGTCAGCATAATGGCAACCATAAGCAGAGTCACGAAAGTAAGCGGAACGTTGAGGATCAGCATACTTACAAGAACACTGACAATGGTGATCACACTGGAAAGCAGCTGTGGGAAACTCTGGCTGATCATCTGGCGCAGGGTATCAATGTCGTTGGTGTAGATGGACATGATATCACCGTGTGCGTGGGTATCAAAATATTTGATGGGAAGTGTTTCCATTTTTGCAAACATGTCGTTTCGGAGGTTACGTAAAGTTCCCTGGGAAACATTGATCATGATACGGTTATAAGTATAGGTGGCAATAACACCGATGGCGTAAAAACATGCCACACGTGCGATTGCAGCAGTTAAAGGCCCGAAGTCCGGTGTATCTGCCTTAAGAAGAGGCGTGATATACTGGTCAATCAGGGTTTTCATGAACATGGTTCCCTGTACATTGGCAAGAACGCTGACAAAAATGCAGATCACCACGATCACGATATGGATACTGTAGTTCTTAAAAATATAACGGGAAAGGCGTCCCAGAAGTTTTCCTGGCTGTTCCGGCGCTCCCATGCCTTTCGGTCCAGGACCACCCGGACCTTTCATGTTCTGTTTTTTCAAGCCGGATCACCTCCCTCGTCAAAATCACCGGCACCGCCGGTCTGTGAATTGAATACATCCTGATAAATGGCGTTGGTCTTAAGAAGTTCCTCATGGGTACCAAATCCGTTGATCTCGCCGTTGTCCATAACGATGATGCGGTCTGCATTCTGGATACTGGAAACACGCTGGGCGATGATCAGCTTGGTGGTATCCGGGATCTCTTCTGCAAAAGCACGGCGGATTTTTGCGTCTGTGGCAGTATCTACCGCACTGGTGGAATCGTCCAGGATCAGTATCTTCGGTTTCTTCAGAAGAGCACGGGCGATACAGAGACGCTGTTTCTGACCTCCGGAAACGTTGGAACCGCCCTGTTCAATGAAAGTATTGTATTTATCCGGCATTTTTTCGATGAAATCATCAGCGCAGGCAAGCTGGCATGCACGGCGGCATTCTTCTTCCGTGGCGTTTTTGTCACCCCAGCGGAGATTTTCCAGAATGGTTCCTGAGAAGAGGACATTCTTCTGAAGGACAACGGAAACCTGGTTCCTGAGAGATTCCAGGTGGTATTTGCGGACATCGATGCCTCCCACCAGAACAGAACCGTCCGTTACGTCATAAAGACGGCTGATCAGGTTGACAAGACTGGATTTGGCACTTCCGGTACCGCCGATGATTCCGATGGTCTCGCCGGAGCGGATGGAAAGGTTGATGTCTTTTAAGACCGGTTCTTTGCTGTCTTTCTTATAACTGAAGTTTACGTGGTCGAAGACGATGCTTCCGTCCGGAACTTTTGTTACCGGGTTCTCCGGGTCAGTGATATCAGCAGTATCGTTGATGACTTCCGTAACACGCTCGGCACTGGCAATACTCATGGTCACCATAACAAAAACCATGGAGAGCATCATCAGGCTCATGAGAATGTTCATGCAGTAAGTGAGAAGGCTCATAAGCTCACCGGTAGTAAGCGTGCTGCCCACGATCATTTTTGCGCCAAGCCAGCTGATTCCAAGGATGCAGGCGTAAACGGTAAACTGCATCAGAGGCATGTTCATAACAACGATCTTCTCGGCACTTAAGAACATTTCGTATACTTTGTTACAGGCTTTCTGAAATTTGCTGATCTCGTAGTCTTCACGGACATAGGCTTTGACAACACGGACGGCACCGATATTTTCCTGGACACTTGCGTTCAGGTCATCGTATTTGCGGAACACAGTCTGGAAATATTTCGTTGCTTTCCGCATGATAAAGATCAGACAGGCACCGAGGAAGATCACCGCGATCAGATAAATGCTTGCAAGTTTGGCGTTGATGAGAAATGCCATGACCATGGCACAGATCAGGCTGGCCGGTGCACGGGTACACATACGCAGGATCATCTGATAGGCATTCTGCAGGTTGGTCACATCTGTGGTAAGACGGGTGATCAGGCCGGCAGTGCTGTATTTGTCGATGTTGGAAAAAGAAAAGGTCTGGATGTTGGTGTACATGGCTTTTCGGAGGTTTCTGGCAAAGCCTGTGGAGGCCAGTGCTCCGTATTTTCCGCCCATGACGCCGGACCAGAGTCCGCACAGGGCAAGAACTACCATAACTCCACCCATCCGATAGATATGGCCGATATTTCCGGCTTCCACACCCTTATCAATGATGGAAGCCATGGCCAGGGGGATCAGAGTCTCAAAGAGAACTTCCAGGATCATGAAAAAAGGCGTGAGAAACGAGGCCTTTTTAAACTCCCTGACCTGTGCCAGAAGGGTTTTGAGCATAAAAAATCTCCTTTCTTTTACTGTTCAAAAAGATAGCACCCCTGGAAAAAAGTTCCGGGCTGCTACAGAACAGATGTATTGTTCAGATACTATTATCAGGTAAAATATTTTTAATGTCAAGACAAATATGTGTGAAATACTTGACATAACATCATTTAAGCGGTATATTAAAAGTTAATATTCACCTGTGAAATAGGGGCGAGAATGCGATTCAGATCCCTTTAGAGGGTCTATATAGAGTTTAATTTTTGTAGGGAGGATTTTATATGGAAATCAGACAGTCAGCAGAGGATTACCTGGAATCAATTCTGGTTTTATCGAAGAAGGGCGGCGGGGTTCGTTCCATTGATATTGCTACCAGACTTGGCGTTTCCAAGCCAAGTGTCAGCCATGCGATGAAGCTTCTCCGTGAGGACGGATATATTGCCATGGACCGTTACGGTACTGTGACACTTCTGGAGAAGGGCGCAGAGATCGCCAACCAGATCTATGAGAGACACACCGTACTTGCCAAGATGCTGGAGGGACTTGGAGTTCCTGCGGAGATCGCACTGGAGGATGCCTGCAAGATGGAGCACGATATCAGCCAGGAGAGCTTTGAGAAGATCAAGGCGCATTATAATAACTTTATTAAGAGAGACGAAGCAGCAGCGGAGTAAATGAAGTGACCGGCCAGTATCCACACGGGGCGGCAGTGAAAGCCAATGAAAGATAAAAAAGAAGTGCATGAGAAGCGTGATAACTTTTCATGCACTTTATTGTTTATCTGCCTATTTCGCAGAAGATTTCTCCGGCAGCTGTGCCAGGATGATAGCCGCGAACATGATGACGCATCCAAGAAGCTCTTTTGCGGAAAGCTTCTGTCCAAGGATGACCCAGCCTGCAAGTACGGAGATACAGGATTCCAGGGAAAGAATCAGAGAAGCTACCGTTGGATTGACATTTTTCTGGCCTACGATCTGCAAAGTGTAGGCAACGCCGCAGGACATAATGCCGGCATACAGGATGGGGAGCCATGCAGTGAGGATAGAAGAAATCTGCGGATGTTCCAGGACAAGAGCCGGGATCATGGACAGGATCCCGCAGACCAGGAACTGGATACAGGAAAGTTTTACTCCGTCTGCTTTCGGGGAAAAATAGTCAATGACCAGAATGTGCAGAGAAAACAGGAACGCACACACCAGCACCAGGACGTCTCCGAGACCAATGGAAAAACCGTCCGTGATGCAGAGAAGATAAAGTCCGATCAGTGCCATGACAACAGCTGTCCAGATAAAGGGACTGCATTTCTTTTTCAGGAAAAGTCCGATAATCGGGACAATGACAATATAGCAGGCAGTGATAAAACCGGCTTTTCCCACCGTTGTATATTTGATGCCGAACTGCTGGAAGTTGCTGGCTGCAAAGAGAGCAATTCCGCAGGCGATTCCTCCGATCCAGAGGTCACGGGAGTTGTATGGAGAAGAGGTATCCGCATTTTTGGCGCCTGTTGCTGGAAATTCTGCTGCCGGGGAATCTGCCGCGGCAGAAGCTGTATCTTTGGAGCGGTTTAAGAGAAAGATCACCGGCACCAGAACAGCAGCACCGATCAGGGAACGGACGCCGTTAAAAGTAAAAGGACCTACATATTCCATGCCTACACTCTGGGCGACAAAGGCGATTCCCCAGATGGTAGCGGCCAGAAGCAGGCAGAGAGAATTTTTCAGAGGCATTTTCTGTGTGTTCATGATAAAAGAATCCTTTCGCGTATTATGTGGTCAAAGCGATATATAAGAAAAGACCCCGGGGAACTTCAGATAGCTTCCCGGGGCATTTTTATGATCTGTCGGAACCGTGTCCGGCAAAATTAGTTCTGATTCTGGTTGTTCTTAACTTCTGCAAGCTTCATAGCACGAACTTTCAGCGGCAGACCGAACAGAGTGATGAATCCGTCAGCGTCGTGGTGGTCATACATATCACCGGTTGTGAAGGAAGCAAGGGACTCATTGTAAAGGCTGTATGGAGAAGTTGTACCATTCTTGATGATGTTTCCTTTGTAAAGTTTGAATTTAACTTCACCGGTAACATATTTCTGAGTGGATTCAACAAATGCCTGGATAGCCTCACGGAGTGGTGTGTACCATTTTCCCTCGTAAACAACCTGTGCAAACTGGCTGCCCAGTTTCTTCTTGGCTTCCATTGTCTCACGGTCAAGGATCAGCTCCTCAAGCTGGTCATGAGCTGCCATCAGGATTGTTCCGCCAGGAGTCTCATAAACACCACGGGATTTCATACCAACAACACGGTTCTCAACGATGTCAACGATACCGATACCGTTCTCGCCGCCAAGTTTGTTCAGCTCAGTGATGATCTCGGAAACTTTCATTGCCTTTCCGTTGAGAGTTTTCGGAACACCCTGCTCAAATGTCATGGTAACTTCTGTTTCTTTATCAGGAGCTTTCTCCGGTGTTACGCTTAATACAAGCATGTCATCGTAGTTCGGAGCCTGGGAAGGATCCTCAAGTTCCAGTCCCTCGTGGCTGATGTGCCAGAGGTTTCTGTCACGGCTGTAGCTGTGGCTTGCATCGAACGGAAGAGTGATGCCGTGAGCTTTACAGAACTCGATCTCATCTTCACGGGACTGCATGGTCCACAGATCTGTCATACGCCATGGAGCAATGATCTTGATGTCCGGAGCGAGAGCCTTGATGCCAAGCTCGAAACGGATCTGGTCATTTCCTTTACCTGTAGCACCGTGGCAGATTGCAACAGCGCCTTCTTTACGTGCGATCTCAACCAGTTTCTTGGCGATAACCGGACGAGCCATGGAAGTTCCGAGAAGATAGGAATGCTCATATACAGCACCGGCCTCTACACATGGCATGATGAAATCATCGCAGAACTCATCAACAATATCTTCAATATATAATTTGGAAGCACCGGACATTTTTGCTCTCTCTTCAAGACCGTCCAGCTCGTTTCCCTGTCCGCAGTTTACACAGCAGCAGACAACGTCATAATCAAATGTTTCTTTCAGCCACGGGATCAGGGCTGTGGTATCAAGACCACCGGAATACGCTAAAACAACTTTTTCTTTCATAATATATGTCCTCCTGGGATTTTTTGAAATTTTGTATCGCTCCGGACATTTCCGGGACGGTGAATTTTTTTACGTTATCTGGAAAAATTATGCTGTTTTATAACTTTACCAGAGTGAATAAATATTCATGCGTGACAAAACAAAATTTTCGGCTGTCCTGTCGACATGGCTTAATATACACCAGATTTTATAAATATGCAAGAGATAATTTGAAAAATATGAAAAATTTTTTGCATAAAAATGCATCGAAAAACGGGTAATATTATAAGAAAATACATGAAAAACAGAAAAGACAGTGAAAAATCAAAGAAAATGACTATTGCATAATATGCAGAGAAGATGTATAATCTATCCATTGACAAGGCGGACATATGAGGAACGCCTTTTTACTTAAGCCGTAAGAGATACGGCAGAGGAGGAATGTGAAAGATGATTAAAGCAGGAATTATCGGTGCGACAGGGTACGCAGGAAATGAGATCGTAAGACTTCTTCTTGGACACAAGGATGTTGAGATCAAATGGTTTGGTTCCCGAAGCTACATAGATCAGCAGTATGCAGATATTTATCAGAACTTTTTCAAACTGGTGGATGCCAAATGTATGGATGACAATATGGCGGCACTTGCAGATGAGGTGGACGTGATCTTTACCGCAACTCCGCAGGGCCTTTGTGCATCCCTTATTAATGAAGAAATCCTTTCCAAGTGTAAGGTGATCGACTTAAGCGCGGACTTCCGTATTAAAGATGTGAAGAAATATGAAAAATGGTACGGAATCGAGCACAAAGCACCGCAGTTTATTGATGAAGCAGTTTACGGTCTCTGCGAGATCAACCGTGAGGATATCAAAAAGGCACGGCTGATCGCCAACCCGGGATGCTATCCGACATGCTCCACACTGTCTATTTATCCGCTGTTAAAAGAAGGCCTCATTGATCCGAACACTATTATCATTGATGCAAAGTCCGGAACATCCGGAGCAGGAAGAGGAGCTAAAGTTCCGAATCTTTACTGTGAAGTAAACGAGAGTATTAAAGCTTACGGCGTTGCCACACACAGACATACACCGGAGATCGAGGACCAGCTTGGATACGCATGCGGACAGGAAGTGCTGATCAACTTTACCCCGCATCTTGTTCCGATGAACAGAGGAATCCTGGTAACTGCATATGCTTCCCTGACAAAGGATGTTACCTATGAGGAAGTAAAAGCGGCCTATGACAAATATTATAAAGATGAGTTCTTTGTACGTGTGCTGAATAAAGATGTATGCCCGCAGACAAGAAACGTGGAAGGCAGCAACTTTGTAGATGTAAACTTCAAGATCGATCCGAGAACTAAGAGAGTGATCATGATGGGTGCCATCGACAACCTGGTAAAAGGTGCCGCAGGACAGGCCGTTCAGAACATGAACCTGATGTTTGGATTCGACGAGAACGAAGGACTGAAACAGATCCCGATGTGCCCGTAAAACACAGAGGATTTCAGACGAGAGGAGACATAGAATATGAAGATCATCGACGGCGGCGTAACAGCCGCAAAAGGTTTTAAGGCAGCGTCAACTGCAGCAGAGATCAAATATAAAGGCCGTACCGATATGGCCATGGTATTCAGTGAAGTTCCCTGTGTGGCTGCAGGAACATTCACGACCAATGTGGTAAAAGCAGCTCCTGTAAGATGGGATCAGGACATTGTATACAATCATCAGGGCGCAAGAGCCGTGATCTGCAACAGCGGAATCGCCAACGCATGTACCGGTGAGGAAGGTTTTGGCTACTGTAAGGAAACAGCCAAAGCAGCATCCGAAAGCCTTGGGATCCCGGAAGACAGTGTGCTGGTAGCATCCACAGGTGTCATCGGAATGCAGCTTCCGATCGACCGTATCGCAAACGGAGTAAAAGCCATGGCTCCGAAACTTGAGGGAAGCCGCGAGGCAGGCCTTGAGGCAGCAAAAGCCATCATGACAACCGACACCGAGAAGAAAGAGGCAGCTGTAGAGATCGAGATCGGCGGAAAAACCGTAACTGTAGGCGGTATGTGCAAAGGTTCTGGAATGATCCACCCGAACATGTGCACAATGCTTGGATTTATCACCAGCGATGTGGACATCTCCAAGGAACTTCTTCAGGAAGCACTCAGCGAGGACATCAAGGACACCTACAACATGGTATCCGTTGACGGAGACACCTCCACAAACGACACCGTCCTCCTCCTGGCAAACGGTCAGGCCGGCAATCCAAAGATCACAGAGAAAAATGCAGATTATGAAGAGTTCAAAAAAGCGCTCAACTATGTAAACACAACCCTTGCCAAAAAGATTGCAGGCGACGGAGAAGGCGCAACCGCACTCTTCGAGGTCAAAGTTATCG
Organism: Blautia sp. MSK.20.85; assembly: GCF_013317245.1. NCBI lineage: Bacteria > Bacillati > Bacillota > Clostridia > Lachnospirales > Lachnospiraceae > Blautia > Blautia sp. MSK.20.85. The sequence continues at coordinate 57,399 of NZ_JAAIUN010000015.1, read as the reverse complement.
GCGCAGCCACCAAGGCAGAAGCCGTAACCTTAAGTAAATCCGTAGTAACCTCTTCCCTGACAAAAGCAGCCATCTACGGCCACGACGCAAACTGGGGAAGAATCCTCTGCGCCCTCGGCTACTCCGGAGTCCAGTTCGACCCGGAGAAAGTAGATCTCTACTTTGAGAGCAAAGCAGGAAAAATAAAGATCATTGAAAATGGAGTTTCTACAGGATACAGTGAAGAGGAAGCTACAAAGATCCTCTCTGAAGACGCTGTGACAGCCATTGCTGATATGAAGATGGGCGAGGCCAGTGCAACCGCATGGGGATGCGACCTTACTTATGATTATGTAAAAATCAATGCGGATTATCGTTCTTGATGTAAGAGCTCTGTAGAATGGTTTTTTATGGTGGATTTTATATGTAATTTTGTTTCAGTTTGTAAGCTGAGAAAACCCTTAGGGGGAGCGAGCTCGGAGTTGCGAAGCCCGCACGCTCCCCCTAAGAACCCCCTCCGTTGGGCACGCTTGGTTGTGGTGTGTTGAACGTTAGTTGACGAAGACTGAGTGACGAACGTGAGGAACTTCAGGGCAGAAGCCTTGGAAAATCGTGACAGTTTGCCCGCGGTGCGGGCAACAGCCCGTTCTCCGTGGCCGGAGGGGAGGAGCGCGAGGAGGGGAAACGGCCTTCGGAACTCCGAGTGCTTCCCCTCCTCGCAAATCCCACAGCTATCAGCTGAGACAAAACTATAATTTATAAAGAAAAAACGTCCAACATACAACAAAAAAACCTTTTTCAACCCATATCATTTTTCAAAAAAAGGAGATACCCATATGGTGAATCAGAAATATCTTGACAAAGCAGAGGTTCTCATAGAAGCCCTGCCATACATTCAGCGGTTTAACCGCAAAATTGTAGTCATCAAATATGGCGGAAGTGCCATGCTTGATGAAGAATTAAAACGTAACGTCATCAAGGACGCAGTCCTCCTGAAGCTGGTCGGATTCAAACCGATTATCGTTCACGGCGGTGGCAAGGAGATCAGCCGCTGGGTCGGTAAAGTCGGCATGGAGCCCCGTTTCGTAAACGGTCTCCGTGTAACGGACAAAGACACCATGGAGATCGCAGAGATGGTTCTTGCCAAAGTAAACAAAGAACTTGTTACGCTTGTAGAATCTCTCGGCGTTCAGGCTGTAGGTGTCAGCGGTAAAGACGGTGGTCTTCTCCAGTGCAAAAAGAAACTTTCCAAAGGCGAGGACATCGGCTACGTAGGTGAAGTCACAAAAGTCAATCCAAAGATCCTCCAGGACCTTCTGGAAAGAGACTTCCTTCCGATCGTATTCCCAATCGGTTTTGACGAGAATTTTGATTCCTACAACATTAACGCAGATGATGCAGCCTGCGCTATTGCAGAGGCGGTCAATGCAGAGAAACTTGCCTTCCTTTCCGATATTGAAGGTGTATACAGAGACGCTTCCGATCCGTCCACTCTGATCTCCGAACTTCGTGTAGATGAGGCTGAGAACCTGATCTCCGATGGTACTGTCGGCGGCGGAATGATTCCGAAACTGAAAAACTGCATCGATGCCATCGAGCATGGTGTAAACAGAGTCCATATCCTGGATGGAAGGATCCCGCACAGCTTACTGCTTGAGATCTTTACAAACAAAGGTATTGGTACCGCAATTTTAAAAGATGATGGGGAGAAATATTACAATGAGCATGAATGAACTGATGGAAGAATCAGAAGCCAGTATTCTTCATACATATAACCGTTTTCCGGTAGTTTTTGAAAAAGGCGAGGGCTGCCACCTCTATGATTCCGAAGGAAAGGAATATCTGGATTTTGCAGCAGGTATCGCTGTAAATGCACTGGGGTATCATTACCCGGGCTATGACGAAGCATTGAAAGCCCAGATCGACAAACTGATGCACATTTCCAACCTGTATTACAATGAGCCGATCATTGATGCAGGTGCCAAACTTGTACAGGCAAGTCATATGGAAAAAGCATTCTTCACAAACAGTGGTACAGAGGCTATCGAGGGTGCTCTGAAAGCTGCCAAGAAATATGCCTACGAGAGAGATGGCCATGCAGATCATGAGATCATTGCCATGAACCATTCTTTCCACGGCCGCAGCATCGGTGCACTTTCCGTGACAGGTACTGCACACTACAGAGAGCCTTTTGAGCCTTTGATGGGTGGCGTAAAATTTGCGGATTTCAATGACCTTGAGAGCGTAAAAGCTCAGGTTACAGACAAGACCTGTGCCATCATCGCCGAGACTGTACAGGGCGAGGGAGGTATTTACCCGGCTACCAAAGAGTTCCTGGAAGGCTTGCGTAAGCTCTGTGATGAGAAAGATATCATCCTGATCCTGGACGAGATCCAGTGTGGTATGGGACGTACAGGACATTATTTCGCATGGCAGGCATACGGCGTACAGCCGGATATCATGACCTGTGCCAAAGCTCTTGGCTGCGGTGTTCCGGTAGGTGCTTTTGTTCTGAATAAGAAAGCAGCGGCAGCATCCCTGAAGCCAGGCGATCATGGAACCACTTACGGTGGAAATCCGTTTGTATGCGCGGCGGTCAGCAAGGTATTTGATATCTTCGAAAAAGACCAGATCCTTTCTCATGTACAGGGCCTGACCCCGTATCTGGAGGAAAAACTGGACGAACTGGTTGCAAAACATGAATGTGCGGAAGTAAGAAGAGGCAAAGGCTTCATGCAGGGTATCGTGATCAAAGGACGCCCGGTAGGAGATGTAGTGAAAAAAGCTCTTGCAAAAGGTCTCCTTGTGATCTCAGCAGGAAGCGACGTTCTCCGTCTTGTTCCTCCCCTTGTGATCACAAAAGAGGATATTGACAAAATGGCCGAGATCCTTGACGAGTGCATGGAATAAATAACAGAGATCTTCTGGCGAGGGAAGCCCAAAGCAGGCTTCAAGAGCAGAAAAACGAAAGATCATAGTTCAGGGAAATCCTGATACAGGACAGCAGTATTTTTTGGTTGGCAGATAACCGGCCAGGGAAAGATACTGCTGTTTTTTTGTTCCACAGAAAATGGTGTCCTGCAGTAAAAACAGGATTTCGGATATGAGGAGTCATGCCTGCCGAAACGTAAACACATCACAGCATCAATATATATAAAATATATAACAGACATATCAAACAGTACCCAAAAATCTGGTTGTGTGTTAAAAAATAAACAAAACCAGTCAGGATACACCAACAAAATGCACAAAAAAATGAGCAGATATGAGTATAAATTGCACATCCACACAGTTGATTTTAAAATGTTATATGTTATAATTTCACTGGTTAAAAAATTTATGTGAGGGGTGAATATTTTGAAAAAATTATTAACCGTCATGTGTACTTTTCTGACAGTAATCCTGGCGTGTCCTGTGGGTGTATGGGCAGCTGGAAATGGCGAGACAGTATCAAGCATGCCGGTGTGGCTTTGTATTCCTTTTGCAGGCCTTCTTCTGTGTGTTGCAGTGATGCCTCTGGTAAAAGGTGAGTGGTGGGAGTCACATCAGCCGATCGTGGTTGCATTCTGGATCGTTCTCATGATTATTCCGTTTGCTGTTGTTTACGGTGCCGGAAAAACTGCAGAAACAGTACTTGAGTGCGTGATTAATGACTATCTTACATTTATCATCCTGTTATTCGGATTGTTCTGTGTATCCGGTAACATTACGGTTGAGGGCGATTTTGCGGGTTCGCCGCGGGTAAATGTAGGACTTCTTGCACTGGGAACGCTGCTTTCCAGCTGTATTGGAACCACCGGAGCCAGCATGCTGATGGTCCGTCCGGTGATCAAAATGAATTCCTGGAGAAAGAGAAAGGGTCACATTATGATCTTTTTCATCTTTATGGTGTCCAACATGGGTGGCTGCCTGACACCGATCGGTGATCCGCCACTTCTGATGGGATTCATGCGAGGGGTTCCGTTCTTCTGGAGCCTGCACCTTCTTCCGGTTCTGCTCTTTAATATGGTGATCCTTCTGTTTGTGTTCTATCATCTGGATATGCGCTCTTATAAGAGAGATATTGCAGACGGACGTAAACCGGACATCAGCAAACCGGGAACCGAGTTCAAGATCGATGGACTTCACAACATCATTTTCCTTGTAATGATCGTTGTAGGTGTTATCTTAAGTGGTATGCTTCCGGGTATGCCGGCATTTCAGGATGCGGCAGGCAATGTAAGAGGAATCCATATTTTCGGTGAGGTTACATTAAGCTTCCCGTCAATCATTGAGATCGTCCTGATCCTGGTAGCTGCATTTCTGTCCTTTAAAACAACAGACAAAAAGATCCGTGTGCGGAACCATTTTACCTGGGGCGCGATCAAAGAGGTTGCAGTACTTTTCATCGGTATCTTTATCACCATGCAGCCGGCTCTGATGCTCCTGAAAGCAGTGGGACCGAACCTTGGAATTACCGAGCCGTACCAGATGTTCTGGGCCACAGGAGCACTGTCCAGTTTCCTGGATAATACACCGACCTATCTGGTATTTCTGACTACAGCGGGAACCCTTGGATTTACAAGTGGAATCGCAACCACACTGGGAACGGTTCCTGTAAAACTTCTTTCCGCGATTTCCTGTGGTGCCGTATTTATGGGTGCCAATACATATATCGGCAATGCTCCGAACTTTATGGTCAAGACACTTTCTGACGAAAATGGTATCAACATGCCGTCCTTCTTTGGATACATGGGATGGTCCATTTGTTTCCTGGTACCGGTGTTCATCATCGATATGCTGGTATTCTTTTTATAAGGGAGGAGGATCAATATGCAGGATAATAACATTCGAGAGAAATGCAGAGAACTTGCTACCAGACTTTATGAACTGGATGGCGAGGTTTATAAAAGCGTAGGATCTTCCCTTGGACGTACCTTTACCGGTGACAGAGAAGGTACCATCCGTAACTTAAGTGCCCTGATGTATACCAAACCGGACGGGCATCTTCTTCGAAGCGAGATGGCCCTGATCAGTAACATGGCCAGAACCATCAAGGATAAAGACGAAAAAAGCCGTCTGATGAAGAAATATGATGAGATCTTTCAGGAGATCCTTACGCTGCCGGAGACCTTTGTTGCTACGGATATCATGGATAAGGAACGTGTGGCGCTGAATCATATGATCAAGCGCAGGGAAAAAATTTCCGAGGACGATCATCTGGTCATCTGTATCAGCCGTACACAGGGAAGCGCCGGCAATGATATCGGTTTCGGTCTGGCAGATAAACTTCGAATCAACTATTATGATGTGGAGATCTTTGACCAGGTATTAAGACGTCTTGAGGCGGAAAAAGGTGCAGTCAACGATGCGGAATATTTTGCAGACTTCAATAAATATGAGAAGAAGCATAAATTTGACCCCAAGGGCTGGTTCCGGGAATTTAACCGTTATCACGGTCTTCCGAAACAGGATGCGGTATTCTTTAACATGAGTGACCTGATCTGTGACCTGGCATCAAAAGAGGACTGCATCATCATGGGACGATGTGCGGATGCGATCCTGAAGAACAATCACATTCCACATATCAGCCTGTTTATCACGGCGCCTTTTGCCATCCGTGTCCAGCATGTCATGGATGTAAGAAAGATGAATATGAAGCAGGCGGTCCGCTTCCTGAAGAAGATGGACAGCCAGCACAGAAAGTATTATAACTTCTATGGTGGAGCTCACTGGGGCAAGCCGGATAACTATGACTTGTGCATCAACAGTGCAAGTTATGGTATCAATGAGACAGAAAATCTGATTCTGAAATTGCTGGATGATCAGATCCATTAGAAGATAATATCAGAAAATTATAAAAGAATTCCTGTAAAAAGAGAAGTGCCTGTCCGGCAGGTAGAAATATCTCAAAATACAGGAATTCTTTTTATGCTTTTTTAAAAAAATTTAATCTTGATTAACTTTTTTCATTTTGGGGATTGACATTCGAAAAAACTTAGTATACACTAACCTATGAGTTAGGGCTAACTAATTAGACTGAGTTAATTAATAGAAGGAAACGGAGGGGATTCCATGCAGCCGATTTTATTTTTGCAGTCAGGCGATACCGGTACAATTAAGCGTATTTCCGGAGCGGAAGACACAAGAAGATTTCTTGCAGGTCTTGGCTTTGTTGAGAACGCGGAAGTAACCGTTATTTCCCAGTTTGACGGCAATCTGATCGTAAATATCAAGGATTCCAGAGTTGCGGTTAATAAGGAAATGGCCAGACACATAATGGTGTAACCGGACTGTGTGCGGCAGCGCCCGGTAATAGATTTGCCCAAGACTGTATGAAGTACAGTTGAGGATAGATTATGGATGTGAAGTGCCGTAAGATGAACGCGGCACGTTCCGTAAAATGAACAGCAGACAGACCGGAGGGGCCTGTTTTACTGTAACTGCTCCGGGAGATGAGCAGTTTTTATGGTCTCTGGAAGCGAAAGCAGACGGAGATCATCATATGGATTTGGAATATAAACAGGGAGGAAAAGAGAAATGACTTTACGTGATGCAGCAGTAGGTTCTACAGTAGTTGTTTCCAAGATCACCGGCGACCCGGCTTACAAGCGCCGTATCATGGACATGGGAATCACAAAAGGCAGCGAGGTTTATATCCGCAAGGTAGCTCCTCTTGGAGATCCGGTTGAGATCACCATCAGAGGTTATGAGCTTTCCCTGCGTAAGCATGACGCAGCATGTGTAGAAGTAAAACAGAAATAAACTTCGAAAAATGACAGAGCATCATGCTCTGATCTGAAAAAAGGAGGATGAAAAATGTCTGTAACAATAGCTCTTGCCGGAAACCCGAACTGTGGTAAGACTACAATGTTCAACGCTCTTACAGGCGCTAATCAGTACGTTGGTAACTGGCCAGGTGTTACTGTAGAGAAAAAAGAGGGTAAACTGAAAAACCAGAAGGATGTAACTGTAACAGACCTTCCAGGTATCTATTCACTTTCCCCGTATACACTTGAGGAGGTTGTCAGCCGTGATTACCTTCTGAAAGAAAAACCGGATGTGATTATCGACCTTGTGGATGCAACAAACATCGAGAGAAACCTGTATCTTGCAACACAGCTTCTTGAGATCGGTATCCCGGTTGTTATCGCTCTTAACATGGTGGATCTTCTGAAGAAGAACAACATCCACATCAATGTAAAAGGTTTAAGCTCCGCACTTGGATGCCCGATCGTTGAGACATCCGCCCTTAAGGGAACAGGACTTAAAGAGGTTGTTGATGAGGCAATCAAATGTGCAAACCAGCACAGAGTACCATCCAAACAGATGGAGTTCCCGAAGGCAGTTGAGAAAGCTGTAAACGAGATCGAGAGCCTTGTTCCTGCAAACATCTCTGAGGAGAACAAGAGATGGTATGCAGTAAAACTTCTCGAGAGAGACAGCAAGGTAAAAGAAGGTCTTAACCTTCCGGCTTCTGCTCAGTCCAAGATCGAGGAGATCGCTTCCAACCTTGAGAAGGCAGAAGATGATGATACAGAGAGTATCGTAACAGATGGAAGATATCAGTACATCCAGAAAGTTGTTTCCACAAACGTTAAGAGAAGCGGAAATAAGATGACTGTTTCCGATAAGATCGACCGTATCGTAACAAACCGTATCCTCGGTCTTCCGATCTTTATCCTTACCATGTTCATCGTTTATTATGTATCTGTAACAACAGTTGGTACCATGGTAACAGACTGGACAAACGATAGCTTCGTCGGAACTATCCAGGGTGTTGTAGCTGATGGCCTCAGCGGTGTCGGCGTTGCTGACTGGCTGGTAAGCCTTGTATCTGATGGTATCATCGGTGGTCTTGGTGCAGTACTTGGATTCGTTCCGCAGATGGCGATCCTGTTCCTGTTCCTGTCCATCCTTGAGGACTGCGGTTACATGGTTCGTATCGCATTCGTCATGGACCGTGTATTCCGTCATTTCGGACTTTCCGGAAAGAGCTTTATCCCGCTCCTTATCTCCTCTGGTTGTGGAATCCCTGGAATCATGGCTTCCAAAACAATCGAGGCTGATAACGACCGTCGATTAACAATCATGACAGCAACATTTATTCCTTGTGGTGCTAAGCTTCCTGTTATCGCTCTTATGGGTGGTATCATGACAGCATATGTAACTGGTGACTATGTAGCAGCTGGTTTCATCACACCACTGATGTACTTCATCGGTGTTGTAGCAGTTCTTGTATCTGCCATCATCCTGAAGAAAACAAAACCGTTCTCCGGTAAACCTGCTCCGTTTGTAATGGAGCTTCCACAGTACCATATTCCGTCTGCAAAGACAGTTCTGCTTCACGTTTGGGAGAGACTGAAAGGCTTCATCATCAAAGCCGGAACAATTCTTTTCCTTGCAACTGTTATCATGTGGGTTCTTTCCAGCATTGGTACAACAGGAAGCGGAATCGGATTTGTTGAGGACAGCAACGACAGTATCATGGCTATCCTTGGTGGTATCCTTGCTCCGATCTTTGCTCCTCTTGGATTCGGTAAATGGCAGCCGGTTGCAGCATCCATCTCCGGATTCTCCGCAAAAGAGTCCATCGTTAGTACAATGGGTGTTCTTGCAAACGTAGCTGGTGATGATGCAGAAGATACCATGATCGTTGGTGCAGCGATCAAAGCATGGTTCCCGTCAGCAGTAGCAGCATTCTCCTTCCTGCTGTTCAACCTGCTTGACTCTCCGTGTCTTGCAGCTATTTCTACAATGGCACATGAGATGCAGTCCAGAAAATGGTTCTGGTTTGCAATTCTCTTCCAGAACATCTTTGCTTATGTTGTAACACTTTGTGTATACCAGATTGGTCTTGTTGTTACAGGTGCCGGATCCTTCGGAATTGGAACGATCGTTGCTCTGATCCTTGTGGCAATCATTCTCTTCCTTCTGTTCAGACCAGATCCGTACAAGAACCAGAACGATGTTACAAAGAGATCTGTTCAGGCAGCAGAGTAATCGTAAACCGGTCATACAGTTAAGATCCGGTACATATGATAACTTTGAAATGATGCTGTGAAAACAGCGGAAATGATAAGAAACATAAGGAGGCCGGGTATGTAAATACCTGGTCTTCTGTGTTATAATAAGCCTGAAGAAACATAGGAATTTTTTACAAAATTATTCATCAGAAGCTGACAGCGTCTTAACTGCTGTGCAGCGAAAGAAAGGGTGACAGATATGAGTATAGTAGCGGATATTATTGTACTGGCGCTTGTGATCGCATATGGTATATTTGTGATCAGTTATCTTTATTCAAGAAAGAAACAGGGGCTCAGCTGTGTTGGCTGTGCCGGTAATACACGTACCAACGGCTGTGGCGGCGGATGCTCCGGTCATTGCTCCGGATGCTCAGGCTGCAGCGGAATGCAGAAGTAACCAGGAGGTAGATCATTATGGCAAATGCAATCGTTGTCATCGTTGTTATCATCATTATGTTGTTTGCCGGAAAAGGCGCATATAAACATCTGAAAGGTGAGGGTGCCTGCTGTGGAGGCGGCAGCAAACCGGAAATCCCGAAGAAGAAACTGGACGGAACGAAGCTTGGTGAGAAAACTATGAAGATCACAGGAATGCACTGTGAGAACTGTGTAGCCAGCGTCACTAGAGCCATCAACCGTATTGACGGAGCGGCAGCCAAAGTCAGCCTGAAAAAAGGTGAGGCAGTGGTTTCCTATGACAGAGAGATTTCCAACGAAGAACTGAAAAAAGTTGTTGAAGATCGTGGATATCACGTAGTTTCTATTCAGTAAGGATCCATCAGAATAATACGTTTGCCGGAGCTTCCCATCCGGCAGAGCAGAGAAAAGACTTCTCGTTGAAATGCTTAAAAATATTTCGATAAGAAGTCTTTTTTTGTGTAAGAAGTCAGAGTTGCAATTGACTCACTAATAGCTGCTATTGTATAATAAAAACAGAAAAATCAGACGGAATGAAAAATATTATTACAAATTTTCTTTCTATCCGAATGATGTGTCATGAAAGCCAAATAGAGAGGTAACAGACTTTGACGGCAAGGTATGATCCGAGCGGGAATTGTTGTTCATTTAGCGTGGCTTTAACTGCTTTATGAGCGGAATACGGGACTCTTTCACCTTGTGTGGTGAAGGAGCTTTTTTTATGTAAAATGCCTGCAGGAGCAGGTGCATTCAGTAAGGGAGGATTTTATGCTGAAGGTAGCAGTATATGGAAAGGGCGGTATCGGAAAGTCCACAGTGACTTCCAACCTGGCGGCGGCGTTTGCGGCCATGGGAAAAAGAGTGATCCAGATCGGGTGCGATCCAAAAGCGGATTCCACCATCAATCTTCTTGGTGGCGAACCTCTCCGGCCGGTGATGAATTATATGAGGGAAGAAGATGAGGAACCGGAGAAACTGGAAGATATATCGAAAGAGGGTTTTGGCGGCGTTCTCTGTATTGAGACCGGAGGTCCCACACCGGGACTTGGCTGTGCGGGAAGAGGAATTATCGCAACGTTTCAGCTTTTGGAGGATCTGAAGCTTTTTGAGACCTGGAAGCCGGATGTGGTACTTTACGATGTGCTTGGAGATGTGGTGTGCGGTGGTTTTGCGGCGCCGATCCGGGAGGGCTATGCGGAAAAAGTCCTCATTGTCACATCCGGGGAGAAGATGGCACTCTATGCAGCCAATAATATTTCCAGTGCTGTTCGGAATTTTGAGGACCGCAGCTATGCGAGGATCTTTGGAATCGTGCTGAACCACAGGAATGTGGAGAATGAGACCGAGAAGGTGCAGGCTTTTGCGGAAAAAAGTAATATTCCTATTGTTGGTGAGATTCCCAGGAGTGATGAGATCATCCGCTGGGAAGACCAGGGAAAAACGGTGATCGAGGGTGATGAGAATTCTGAGATCAGTGAGAAATTTTTTGCGCTGGCGCGGAAGCTGCTGGAGAGTGAAGGGACTGTGCAGGAGAAGGAGGACGTATGAAAAAGAAAGCATATTTTGCAACAGCAGAAGAACTGGAACGGCTTGGACCGGAAGCGATCCCGCCGCAGATGATCTCCGGGAAACATCTGATCTACAGTTCTCCGGCAACGCTGGCATTTAATTCTCCGGGAGCGGAAGGCTTCGGGGTAAAACGTGCGGGGCTTGCAGTGCCGGATTCCATTATGCTGATCGTGGCGCCCGGATGCTGTGGAAGAAATACTTCTCTTATCAGTTCCATGCCGGAGTATAATGACCGTTTTTTTTACCTGATGATGGACGAGACAGATATTGTCACAGGCCGTCATCTGAAAAAGATCCCCAAAGCGGTAAAAGAGATCTGTGACTGCTGTGAGAAGAAGCCGTCGGTGGTGATGATCTGCATCACCTGTGTGGATGCGCTTCTGGGAACGGATATGGAACGTGTCTGTCGGAAAGCAGAGGAAAAAGTGGACATTCCGGTGCGTCCCTGTTACATGTATGCGCTGACACGTGAGGGCAGGAAGCCGCCCATGGTCCATGTGCGCCAGTCCTTATATTCTCTTCTGGAACCACAGAAGAAAAAAGGAAATGTGGTCAATCTCCTGGGATTTTTTTCGCCGCTGGTGGATGACTGTGAGCTTTATGATCTGCTACATCAGGCTGGTGTAAAAACCATCCATGAGATTTCCAGATGTAAGGATTATGAGGAATACCGGACCATGTCCCAGGCTAATTTCAATCTGGTGCTTCATCCGGAAGCAAGGTTTGCGGCAGAGGATTTTCATAACCGGCTGAAGATCCCGTTTATTGAGCTTCGAAGGCTCTATCAGATGGATAAGATCGAAAATCAGTATCGGGCTCTGGGACAGGTCCTTGGGGTGGCTTTTGACCAGGAGCAGTATAAGGATGAGGCTTCCAGGGCGGTGGAACAGTTCCGAAAAGTCTGTCCGGATGCCTCCTTTGCAGTAGGGGAGTGCATGAACGGAGATCCTTTTGAGCTGGCACTTGCGCTGGTGCGCTATGGATTTCAGGTGCCGGAGATCTATGGAACTATTACAGCTGAGAATTTTGTATACATACGACATTTGGCTAAGTTGAGCCCGGGCACGAAGATTTTTTCCAATATGGAACCTACCATGCTGTATTATGATCCAGCAGAGAGTGGCGTAAATCTTACGATTGGTAAGGATGCGGGATATTATCATCCGGATCAGCCTAATGTAGTCTGGAATCAGGACCGTCAGCCTTATGGGTATGCAGGGGTACGTAGATTATTTGAGGCACTCCTTGAGACTGCGGTGGAGCAGGATAAGAGGAAGGGGGAGAGAGCATGAGAGGACTTCGGAAATATCTGACACCCTTTGCCCCGGATCAGTCAGGAGCAGTGTCGGTTCTGTATGAGCTGGGCGGGATCATCGTGATCTGTGATGCCGGAGGCTGTACGGGAAATGTCTGCGGCTTTGATGAGCCAAGATGGTTTGAGCGCAAAAGTGCCGTGTTCAGTGCGGGACTTCGGGACATGGATGCCATCCTGGGACGGGATGACCGCCTGGTTGCCAAACTTGTGGATGCGGCAGAAAAGGTGGAGGCAGGCTTTGCGGCAGTGATCGGAACGCCGGTGCCCGCCGTGATCGGAACGGATTATCAGGCACTGAAGCGGATGTGCGAGAAAAAAACAGACCTTCCGGTACTTGCGGTAAATACCGATGGAATGGAGCTTTATGACGGGGGAGAACGGAAGGCTTATTTGGAACTTTTTAAAGTTTTTGCCCGGGAAAAACTGCCGGTGGAGACGGGCAGGGTGGGCATCCTTGGAATGACGCCACAGGATGTCAGTGACCTGAAGGCGGCAGATAAGCTCCGGGAAAAATTTAAGTCTCAGGGGCACCAGGCAGTCTGCTACGGAATGGGAGATGGGCTTGATGAAGTAAAAAAAGCCTCCTCTGTGGAAAAAAATATCGTGGTTTCTCCAGCGGCACTGGAATGTGCCAGATATCTTGAGAAAACTTTCGGAACGCCTTATGAGGTGGGATATCCGCTGGTGGAGGAACTGGTGCCGGATATGGAGTATGCAGGGAAAAAAATTCTCATCGTGCAGCAGCAGGTGATGGCCGGTTCCATAAGAGAGGAACTTCAGAAACGTGGCGCAGATGGAGAGATCACAGTGGCAAGCTGGTTTTCCATGGAAAAAGATCTCCTGGAAGAGGGGGATGTGCCATTGAAAGATGAGGAAGATTACATGGATCTGGTGGAAAAAGGCAGATATGATGTGATCTTTGCAGATCCCTGTATGAAGCGGATGGCAAAGACGTTTTCCGGTGTGTTTGTGGATGCGGTGCATTTTGCGGTATCCGGAAAGTGCAGGTAGACTTAAGAGCAGGGCATAAAGTTACATACATACTGTAACCGGATCAGGGGAGCTGGTTACAGGGAATGGAGAACATATGGAGTGCGAAATTACAAAAATGATCCGTGTTTACGGAATCGTCCAGGGTGTGGGCTTCCGCCCTACGGTCAGCCGTCATGCCATGGCAAGGGGAATCCGTGGCAGTGTGTCCAATAAAGGACCCTATGTGGAGATTTTTGCCCAGGGCAGGCAGCAGGATGTGGACGGTTTTATCGGAGATATTGAGAACAGGCCGCCGAAGCGTGCGGCCATCCTGAAGCTTCTGGTGGAACCGGTGGAGGAGCCGGAGGAATTTACGCAGTTTGATATCATTGAAAGCGAGAAGACAAAGGGCGAGATCTTTGTTTCTCCGGATATTGCCATCTGCGACGAATGTAAGGAGGAGATGTTTGATCCGAAAAACAGGCGGTATCTGCATCCGTTTATCAACTGTACCTGTTGTGGCCCGAGGCTGACGATCCTCGATTCCCTTCCCTATGACCGGGAGCGTACCAGCATGAAAGAATTTCCCATGTGTCCGTCCTGTGCGGATGAGTACCATAATCCGGACACCAGACGTTATGACGCCCAGCCGGTGTGCTGCAATGACTGCGGGCCGGAGGTCTATCTCATTGGAAGAGAGGAACGTGGCCGGGAGGCGATCACTTATACGAGGAAGACCATTGCTTCCGGCGGGATAGTGGCCATCAAGGGAATCGGTGGTTTTCATCTCTGTTGTAATGCCACCAGTGAGGAGGCCGTACAGCGGCTCCGGAAACTGAAACGGCGTCCGGTGAAGCCTTTTGCGGTGATGGCACAGGATCTGGAAACCGTGAAAGAAGTCTGTCAGGTCAGTGAGGAGCAGGAGAAGATCCTTACCGGGCATCAGAAACCGATCCTGCTGCTGGATAAGCTTACTGAGATGTCCTGTGGACAGAAAACAGATGCGAAACTCATAAAATATGGAAAGAACATCGGGAAAGACCAGGGCAGATCAGAGGCAGAATGCGGAAAACCAGCGGAACTCTGTGAGAGTATCGCTCCCGGGAATCCAAAAGTCGGTGTGATGCTTCCCTACGCACCGGTGCAGCTTCTTCTTTTTCATTATGACGATGGAATTGAGATGCCGAAGCTTCTGGTGATGACCAGTGGAAACACATCCGGCGCACCGATCTGCAGAGACGATCATGAAGCTGTGGAAGAACTTTCTTATTTATGTGACTGCATTCTTTCCCATGACAGGAAGATCCGCATCCGGGCCGATGATTCGGTGATGGATTTTTATAAGGGAGAGCCATATATGATCCGGCGCTCCCGTGGATATGCACCTCTTCCGTTTATGGTTTCCACACCCTGGAAGGGACAGGTGATCGCGGCAGGTGGAGAGCTTAAGAATACATTCTGCATTGGTGTGGATAACCGTTTTTATCCGTCCCCTTATGTGGGTGATCTGGAGGATCTTCGAACGGTAAAAGCCCTGAAGGAAACCATAGGCCGGCTGGAAACACTTCTGGAAGTACAGCCGGAAGTGGTGGTCTGTGACCTTCATCCAAAATATAATTCCACAGTGGTGGCCCAGGAACTGGGGCTTCCCGTTCTGAAAGTGCAGCATCATTACGCACATATTTTATCCTGCATGGCAGAAAATGACTGCGAGGAAAAAGTGATCGGTGTTTCCTTTGACGGAACCGGATATGGAACAGACGGGACGATCTGGGGCGGTGAGATCCTGATCGCAGATTATCAGGGATTTACAAGGCTTGGAAGTATCCAACCTTTTGTACAGGTGGGAGGAGATGTTTCCGCAAAAGAAGGCTGGCGGATCGCCGTTTCCCTGATCTGGCAGAATACAGGAGATTTGGAGAAAACTCTTGATACTGTCCAAAAACTGGGACTTTGCACAGAGCAGGAAGCAAAAGTGCTGGTGACCATGGCTCAGAGAAAGCTCAATGCAGTGACTTCCACCAGTGCTGGACGGCTTTTTGACGGAGTCAGTGCGATCCTGGGAATCCGAAGGGCGTCTACTTTTGAAGGGGAAGCTTCCACGGCGCTGGAGTTTGCTGCGGAAGCGTGGAGAGCGCAGGAGATACAGAAGAAAAATGTGGATACTGTTTCTGGAGAAAGAACAGATATAAAAAGAAATGTAGAAACAACCGGTGCAGATGAAAAGCCGGAAACCGGGAACAGGAAGATTATTTTAAATACAGGTGACATCGTTGCACATCTGGTCCGGGAAAAGCTGGAAGGAGAAGATTCCGGGAAACTGGCTTACGAATTCCACCGGGCGCTGGCGGATGAGATCCTTGCAGCCTGTGAGGAAGCAGAGCAGGAAACTGGTATCCGGAAAGTGGCATTAAGCGGCGGTGTATTCCAGAACCGGCTTCTTCTGGAACTGGTAGATGACGGGCTTGCAGAAAAAGGCTTTGAAGTTCTGAAACATAGTCTGATCCCGCCAAATGACGGAGGGATCGCGCTGGGTCAGGCAGCATATGGAATGGCTTATGTGCAGCGGCACAGACAAGTATAAAGGTGATAGATCATGCAGATGCGGATCGCAGATATCCGCCTGATGAAATATTTTACGATGTATGGAGTATACAGCAGAAATGCGGGATGGAGGCATAGATATGTGTGTAGGATTATCAGCAAAAGTAGTAAAGATCAGTGACGGAACCGCAGTGGTAGATGCTGGCGGCGCAAAGAGAGAAGTTTCCGCCCAGCTTCTGGGAGATCTGGAGCCGGGAGATTATGTGATGGTACATGCTGGTGTTGCCATTGCAAAGATCACTGACGATGACGAGGAAGAGACAGACCAGCTGATGGAGGAACTGCTGTGATGGAAGAGAAGAAAAAAACAGCAAGAGAGATCATAGAAGGATATCAGGGGCCGCCGGTGCGGATCATGGAAGTCTGCGGAACCCATACTCACGAGATTTTCCGTCTGGGGATCCGCAAGCTTCTGCCACCGCAGGTGGAGCTGATTTCAGGCCCGGGCTGCCCGGTCTGTGTAACACCGGTAGGCTTTATTGACGAGGCGGTTTATCTGGCTCTGGAAAAACAGGCGACCATCTGTACCTTCGGTGACCTTGTCCGTGTACCGGGGACAAAGAAAAGCCTTGCAGATGCCAGGGCAGAAGGAGCCAGGATACGTATCGTCTATTCACCGGCAGATGCGGAAAAATATGCGAAAGAACATCCAAAGGAGCAGGTGGTATTTCTTTCTGTTGGTTTTGAGACGACGACACCTGCAGGCTGTCTTTCCGTGAAAAAAGCCAGAGAAGATGGCCTTTCCAACTACTCTCTCCTTGTGGCAAACAAGACCATGCCACAGGCTTATCAGGCATTAAAAGGCAGTGCGGATGTGTTCCTTTACCCGGGACATGTCAACGCCATTACAGGGACTGCACTCTGCGAACGTCTGGCAGAGCAAGGCGTCAGTGGTGTAGTGGCAGGATTTACAGCGAAGGAGCTGCTTACGGCGCTGGCAGTTGCACTGGTCCGTTTCCAGGAGGGAAAACCTTTCTTTGTAAACTGTTATCCGCGCGTGGTAAAAAGCGAAGGAAGCCCGGAGGCACAGACACTGATCGAGGAACTGATGGAACCCTGCGATTCCGAATGGCGTGGACTGGGTGTGATCCCGGGATCCGGCCTGGTGCTCCGGAAAGAATGGGAAGCTTTTGATGCCAGAAAAAAATATGCGGTGCCGCCGATCAAAGGCAAACCAAATCCGGCCTGTCGCTGTGGCGATGTGCTTCAGGGAAAATGCAAACCGTCGGACTGCAGGGTATTTGGAAAAGTCTGTACCCCGCAGCATCCGGTAGGAGCCTGTATGGTATCCAATGAAGGAGCCTGTTCCGCATATTTTATGTATGGGAACTGATTGATCAACTGTCCGGTTTAATGGACTATAATACAGGAATACATGTCATACAAACGAAGGATCACATCTGGAAGATCGGACTATATGATACAGATCTGATATCCGTTTGAACGATCGTAGAAAGAAGATGAAAATTATGGATAATAAAACAGTAACCATGGCACACGGTGCCGGAGGCCGTCAGACCTCAGAACTGATCGATGAAGTATTTAAAGCACATTTTGCAAACCCGGATCTTACAGCCGATGATGCGGCAGTGCTGGTCCCGCCTGCAGGAAAAATGGCCGTATCCACCGATGGATTTATTGTTTCTCCGGCATTTTTCCCGGGAGGAAATATCGGCAAGCTTTCCATCTGTGGAACAGTTAATGACCTTGCCTGCATGGGAGCGAAACCGATGTATCTCACCTGTGCTTTTGTGATCGAGGAAGGTTTTCCCATGGAGAAGCTGGAAGAAATTGCCGCAGCCATGGAAAAAACAGCGAAAGAAGCCGGCGTGCGTATTGTTTCCGGAGATACCAAGGTGGCAGGAAAAGGACAGGTTGACGGTGTGTTTATCACAACAACCGGAATGGGTGAGATCCAGGATGGCGTGAAGGTAGGCGGTGAGCTGGCAAAACCGGGAGATGCCATCATTGTGACCGGTGATGTGGGAAGACATGGATGCACCATTCTTCTGGCAAGAGAGGATTTTGGCATCGACGCGGATGTGACAAGTGACTGTGCACCGCTTTGGGGAACTGTAAAAGAAGTGATGGATGCCACCCATAACCTTCATGTGATCCGCGATGCCACAAGAGGCGGCGTGGGAACCGTTCTCTATGAGATTGCAGGCCAGAGTAACGTGGGAATCCGTCTGGATGCGTCGTCTGTTCCGGTAGCTCCGGAAGTAAAAGGTGTCTGCGGTATGCTGGGCCTGGAGCCACTTTATCTGGCATGTGAGGGACGTATGGTGATCATGGCGCCAAAAGAAGAGGCGGAAAAGATCGTGGAAGCACTGCGTAAATGTCCGTATTCCAAAGACGCTGCCATTATTGGTGAGGTTACCGAGGACCAGCCTGGAAAAGTTGTCATGACTACGGAAATCGGAACTCAGGCATTACTTCCGCAGCCAGGCGGGGAACTTCTGCCGAGGATCTGCTGACAGATACAGACAGCATAGGAAACAGAAGGTGAGCGGAAAGAAAAAACGATTTCAGCCTGGAAAATTATCAGTAACAAAACAGAGTCCAATAAAACGGACAGTAAAACAGACACTGGAAAGGAGAGGCGGATCTTATGGATACAAGAGTGGCACTGATCTCGATCATTGTGGAAAACAATGAGGTGATCGATGACATCAACCGTTTTCTTCACGAAGCGGGAAAATATATTATCGGGAGAATGGGAATCCCCTACCGGGAAAAAGGTATCAACATCATCAGCATTGCCATTGATGCGCCACAGGATGTGATCAGCTCTTTATCCGGAAAGATTGGCCGTCTCAGGGGAGTTTCCGCAAAAACGGCATATTCCAATGTGATCACAAAAGCGGAGGACAGGAAATGATAAGAGTTGCGGTATACGGAAAGGGCGGCATCGGAAAATCCACCACAGTTTCCAATGTGGCAGCCGCCCTTGCGGAAAAAGGAATGAAAGTGATGCAGATCGGCTGTGATCCCAAGGCAGATTCCACCATTCT
Source organism: Blautia sp. MSK.20.85 (assembly GCF_013317245.1). Classification (NCBI taxonomy): domain Bacteria; kingdom Bacillati; phylum Bacillota; class Clostridia; order Lachnospirales; family Lachnospiraceae; genus Blautia; species Blautia sp. MSK.20.85. The sequence goes on along the minus strand of NZ_JAAIUN010000015.1, from coordinate 38,524 downwards.
TCTCCGGCATGGGAAAAAAGTCCCCACAGTGCTGGATCTTTACAACGAAAAGCGCCAGGACCTGAAACTTGCAGATATGGTGCAGATCGGATACGGGGGTGTAGTCTGTGTAGAAGCCGGCGGCCCTACACCTGGACTTGGATGTGCGGGAAGAGGTATTATCACTGCGCTGGAAAAACTGAAAGAAACCGGAGCCTATGAGACCTATAAACCGGACATTGTTCTCTACGATGTACTGGGAGATGTTGTCTGCGGCGGTTTTTCCATGCCCATGCGAAAAGGGTATGCAGATAAAGTATTTATCATCACCTCCGGAGAAAACATGGCCATCCATGCAGGGGCGAATATTGCCATGGCGGTGGAAAATTTCAGAAACAGAGGCTATGCATCTCTGGGAGGGCTGATCCTGAACCGGCGGAATGTGCCAAGAGAAGAAGAAAAAGTCCGGGAGCTGGCAGAGGATTTTCACACCCAGGTAGTAGGAACTCTTTCCAGAAGTGACCTGGTTCTTGCGGCAGAGGAGCAGGGAAAAACGCTTCTGGAAACTTATCCGGAAAGCGAGATGGCAGGAGAATACCGGACGCTGGCAGAACAGATCCTGAATGCATGCAGGGAGGATGGCACATGTTAAAAAGAGTTGGCGATCGGGAGTTTCCGGGAAAAACAGAAGTATTTATAAAAGAAGCTTCTTTTCCGGTGCCCTTTCAGCCGGGGCTGGAATTTAATTCCCCGGCCCACGGAAACTGGAATATCGTACATACGGGAATGCTGGTTCCGGAAGCGCAGCAGATCTACGTCTGTGCAGACAACTGTATGCGAGGCGTTGTGCTGACTGCGGCGGAAATGAATGCAGCAGACCGTTTTTCCTTTGTGATCGTGGAGGAAAAAGATCTTCTGGGTGGAAATCTGGAGGATGTGACCATTGAAGGGGTGACAGATGTCCTGAAGCGTCTGGATAAGAAGCCAAAGGCAGTGCTGCTTTTTACCGTATGTCTCCATCATTTTCTGGGCAGTGATCTGGACCGGATCTATGGAGAGCTGGAAAAAAGATTTCCGGAGATCTTTTTTATGCGGTGCTTCATGGATCCCATCATGCAGAAAACAGGCCCCACACCGGATCAGAAGCTTCGCCTGGCCATGTATGATGCCGTGCAGGAGAGAAAGGCAGATCCAAAATGCGTGACGGTTCTGGGCAGTGATTTTGCGCTGGATGAAGGTTCGGATATCTGCCGGATCCTGAAGAAAAACGAAATCCTGCTCCGAGAGATACCGACCTGTGAAACCTGGGAGGATTATCAGAACCTGGGAGAGGGAAGTCTGATTCTGAACTGTTACCCTGCCGGAAAATTCGGGGCAGAAAAACAGGCCGAAAGACTGGGAAGGCCTTTTTTGTATCTGCCGGGAAGTTTTGATTATGGGGAGATACAGGAACAGGAAGAGAAGCTGCTGGGAATGCTGGGACAGCAAAACAACAGGAAAACAGGAAAAATCAACGGCCTGGATATCGAAAAAGAGATCCGGGAATGTGAGGAGGCTCTTTCTCATGCACACCAGATCATCGGTGACACTCCCATAGCAGTGGATTATCTTTTTCATCCAAGGCCCCTGGGACTTACAAAACTTCTCCTTACCCATGGATTTCAGGTACAGTCCGTTTTTCTGGACAGTATCAGCCCGGAAGAAAAAGAGGTATTTTTCTGGCTGAAGGAGAATTATCCGGAGCTGAAGTTGATTTCCACTGTCCGTCCGGAGATGAGGGTGCGGACACGGCAGCAGTCCGAAAAAATCCTTGCCATCGGTCAGAAAGCAGCCTGGTTTACCGGAAGCCGAAATTTTGTCAATATGGTACAGGGCGGCGGGCTCTGGGGATTCGACGGAATCAGACATACCGCGCAGCTGATGGTGGAAGCATTTCATGAAGAAAAAGATCCGGAAGATCTGATCGTTCGAAAAGGATGGGGGTGCGAAAGCTGCATATGAGACAGGCATATCGAATTATACCGATTTATACGGCAGACGTGTCCGGTGTCTGTTCCGCTTTGTATGAGCTTGGAGGAATGACGGTGATGCATGATCCTTCTGGCTGTAATTCTACCTATAATACCCACGATGAGATCCGTTGGTATGACCAGGACAGCCTGATTTTTATCTCAGGCCTTACGGATATCGATGCGATCATGGGAAATGATGAGAAATTTCTCCGGGATATCGAAGATGTGGCGGAGGAACTGAAACCGAAATTTATTGCTCTTGCAAGTTCCCCGATTCCCTTTATGAACGGAACAGATTTTCCTGGACTTGCCCGTGCACTTACGGCCGAGACAGGGATTCCGGCGTTTTCGGTTCCAACCAGTGGTATGCATGATTATGTGTATGGAGCAGGGCTGGCACTCTCTGAGATTGCCAGACATTTTACCGGCGCTGCAGAGAAGAGAAAACGGAAATTAAATCTTCTTGGAGTAACACCCCTGGATTTTGGCCCCCAGCCGATGGTAGATGCCATGAAAAAACGTCTGGAAGAACGAGGCTGGGAGATCCTTTCCACCTGGGCTATGGGTGATACGCTGGAAGAACTTGGGCGTGCCGGTGAGGCGGAGGTAAACCTTGTGGTATCTTCCGTGGGAATCCCGGCTGCCAATGTTCTGAGAGAGAAATTCGGGACACCATTTCTGGTGGGAACGCCGGTGGAAGGCTATGAAGATGAGATTTCGGACGCACTTGAGAAGGCAGCGGGGAGCTTTTATGAAGCGTTTGAGTATAAAAAAGAAAATCCTGCGGAGAAAAATGGAACGCAGATTTCTGGCAGACAGGAAGAGCTGTGGAAAGTAACTCCGGACCAGGTGCTCTATCTGAGAAAAAAAGACAGCCCATTGTCAGGATTTATCCCCACTCCGGACATCACCCTCATCGGGGAACCGGTTACCATGGGCTCCCTGGCAGCAGCCATAGAGCAGAAGTGTGGAAAAAAAGTTCAGCTTCTCTGCCCGCTGGAGATCACAGAAGGACTCCTCCGCCGGGGAGATGAAGCCATCCGCGGGGAAGAAGCCATGGAAGAAAAACTGAAAACTGCCAGGATCATTGTGGCAGATCCTCTCTACCGCCCGATCTGCCCGGAAAGTGCCACTTTTTATGAGATGCCGCATATTGCATTCTCCGGAAGAATCTATCTCAAAAATTTGTATAATTTCAGAAAAACCACATAAACTATAAGAAACCGGAAAGGCGTTGCAGAAATAGCAGCGCCTTTTTATGACGGTAAAACTGGTGAACGGATCTTATATGGAGGGATTTTTATGTGGGGATTTCTGTCGGCGCTGATCTCGGGCGCACTGATGAGCATTCAGGGAGTATTTAACACAAATGTAACAAAACAGACAAGTCTGTGGGTTTCCACCGGATGGGTGCAGTTTTCCGCATTTCTGGTCTGTGTGGCTGCATGGCTTTTTACAGGTAGGGAAAGTATCGGTGCACTGTGGCAGGTGGAGAATAAATATACGCTGCTTGGAGGCGTGATCGGTGCGTTCATTACCATTACCGTGATCCAGAGTATGGGCAGTTTGGGGCCAGCGCGGTCAGTTATGCTCATTGTGATCTCCCAGCTTGCAGTGGCTTATCTCATAGAACTGATGGGACTTTTTGGAGTGGAAAGAGCGGATTTTCAGTGGAGAAAGCTGTTTGGAATGCTGATCTGCATTGCAGGCGTGGTCATTTTCAAATGGAAATAGAAATAAAAGTATTGTAATATTTGTAATACTTCGTTAAAATAAGGTATGGTTTTGTATGAGTAACGGGGCACCTGCCATCACATCGGCAAAAAGGAGTGAACCCCTGACCCATGAAAATAAAATCACATATCAGAAGTGTTCAGCTTATTTTTTCCATATTTATGTTTCTGATCTTTGCAGGACTGACAGGTTGTAAGGATGATGGAGCAGAGTTTCTGGAAAAAGAACTGGTGCAGGAAGAAAGTGTGGAGACATCCGGGAGGGATGCGGAACAAGAAGATCCTACGGACACGGAAAATGGAGTATCTGAGAAGAAGTCTGCACAGATGCAAGTGGATACAGGACAGGAAACGGCAGCTGCGAAACAGCAGCCGGAGACCTCAGAGATTCCAGAAACGATCTACGTAGACATCTGCGGAGCAGTAACCAGCCCCGGAGTCTATGAACTTCCATCCGGCAGCCGTGTTTTCCAGGCTATTGAGAAAGCCGGCGGATATCTTCCGGAAGCTGCGGCAAGTTATCTCAACCGTGCGAAGGGACTTTCCGACGGACAGCAGATCTATGTGCCCACCCAGGCAGAAGTGGACAGCCAGATGATCCAGGTTACTGAGAATGGACAGGAAGCCACATCAGAAACCGTCCCCGGAAATAACAACGGAGAGGAATCTGCCGGAGAAAATACCGGTACAGACCAGAAAATCAATCTGAACACCGCTGATGTATCCCAGCTTACCACTCTCACAGGTGTAGGGGAGTCCAAAGCCCTGGCGATCATCGCTTACAGGGAAGAAAACGGCCCTTTTACTTCCACAGAAGACATTATGAGCGTGCCTGGTATCAAGGAAGGAACCTATGAGAAGATAAAGGATAAAATAGCAATAAAGTAAGGAGCGTTAAATGAGCAGGAAAGTATTGGTAGTAGATGATGAGAAACTGATTGTCAAGGGACTTCGTTTCAGTCTGGAGCAGGATGGAATGGAAGTGGACTGTGCCTATGACGGAGAGGAAGCTCTGGAAAAAGCCAAGGCAGGAGAGTACGATATAATTCTTCTGGACCTGATGCTTCCAAAGATGGATGGTCTTGAGGTATGCCAGCAGATCCGTGAATTTTCCAATGTCCCGATTATCATGCTTACAGCAAAAGGTGAGGATATGGATAAGATTCTGGGCCTGGAATACGGAGCAGACGATTATGTGACCAAACCGTTTAATATTCTGGAAGTCAAGGCCCGTATCAAGGCGATCATCCGCCGTGCAGGCAGCAACCAGAACAAACAGGAGAAAGCCAAGACCGTGGAAGTCGGAGAACTGAAGCTGGACTGCGAAGGACGCCGTGTATTTATTTCCGGAAAAGAGATTAACCTTACAGCCAAGGAATTTGATGTGCTGGAACTTCTGGTATTCAATCCGAACAAGGTATACAGCAGAGAAAATCTTCTGAATATCGTATGGGGATATGAGTATCCGGGAGATGTCCGTACAGTAGACGTACATATCCGTCGTTTAAGAGAAAAAATTGAGGCCAATCCCAGTGAGCCGAAATATGTACACACCAAATGGGGTGTGGGCTACTATTTCCAGGCATAAGCTGTGAAGATCAAAAAAAGCGGCAAGTTTTTTAAAAGTCTCCGCTTTCGTATTCTGATCATCCTGATCATACTGGGAATCGTACCAAGTGTCATTGTAACGGAAATGGTCATTGCCAACTATGAAGACCGTGCCATTGCCAACCGTGTGCAGAGCATGGAAAATATCTGTGACATCATGTGCGACCTGCTTATCAAAGAGAATTATCTGAATGACTCCAGCTCGCAGACAGTAAACAGCAAGCTGGAGTTGTTGTCTAATATCTATGGAGGAAGAATTCTCATTGTAGACAGGGATTTCAGGATTATTAAGGATACCTATGGCGTGGATGAGGGAAAAACTCTGGTATCCCAGAAAGTAGTAAACTGTTTTAAAGGGGAAGATGCCTACCGTTATGATTCCGACAGCCAGAAGCTGATCCTGGCTGTTCCGGTAAAAAGCCCGGAAGTAAATCAGGTGCAGGGTGCCATGATGATTATGGCTTCTTCCAGTGAAGTGACGTCAACCATCCGGGAACTGGAGCAGAAAGGAATCCTGATTATTGGAATTATTGTAGTTCTGGCCATATTCCTGGGATATATCCTTTCCACAGTTCTGGTGAAACCTTTTGCCAGAGTAACAAAAGCCATCGAAGATCTGACAGACGGATATCAGAATGAAGAAATCTCCGTTCCGGATTATACAGAGACAGCGCTGATTACGGATGCATTTAATAAGATGCTTTCCAGAATGAAAACCCTGGATGAATCCAGACAGGAATTTGTATCCAATGTGTCTCATGAGCTGAAAACACCGATGACTTCCATGAAAGTTCTGGCAGACTCTCTTGTAGGACAGCAGGGGGTTCCGGAGGAACTGTATCAGGAATTCCTTTCTGATATTACAGAAGAGATTGACAGAGAGAACAAGATTATCACAGATCTGCTCTCCCTTGTGAAAATGGACAAAAAGGCAGCAGATATGAATATTACCAATATGAATATCAATGAACTGCTGGAAAATATCCTGAAACGTCTGCGGCCGATTGCAGATCAGAGAAGTATTTCCCTGATCCTGGATTCTTTCCGTCCAGTCAATGCAGATGTGGACGAAGTGAAGTTTACGCTTGCCATCAGCAATCTGGTAGAGAATGGAATTAAATATAATGTAGATGAAGGATGGGTCCGTGTAACACTGGATGCGGATCATAAAGATTTCTTTGTAACTGTTGAAGATTCCGGCCTTGGAATTCCTGAAGAATCCATAGAAAGGATTTTTGAGCGTTTTTACCGTGTGGACAAATCTCATTCCAGGGAAATTGGAGGAACCGGTCTCGGACTTGCCATTACCAGAAGTTCCATAGCCATGCATCACGGAATTATCAAAGTATCCAGCAAAGAAGGAGAGGGAACCACATTTACCGTGAAGATTCCTCTGTCCTATATTCCGTCCTAGGAGGTACAGCATGAAAAAAACGATAAAGATTATCTGCGTGACTGCTGCCTGTATCTTTCTTGGGCTGATTGCCTATATCGGTTTTGCGGGAAGAAAAGAGAAAAATGCAGAACAGCAGTACAGCTTTTACTATATCAACAGTGAAGAAACAAAACTGAAAGAAGAAAAATATACACCGGAAAAAGAAACTGCAGAGGTGATGCTCCGGGATTTTTCGGAGAGCCTGAACAACTGCGAGACAAGGGAAGATGGAATTTCACTGTTTCCGGAAGGCGTAAAAATTTCTTCCTATTCTATAAAGGATGGAATTCTGCGTCTGGAATTTAACGAGGCCTACAGTAAGATGTCCCGCACCAGGGAACTTCTGGTCCGTACCGGCGTGGTGAAGATTTTCATCCAGATTCCGGGAATTGATTCTGTGGAAATCTATGTGGGAAAAAAGCCTCTCACGAATTCCAAAGGAGAAGAAGTCGGAGCCATGAACAGTGATACTTTTGTGGAGTTTTCCGGATCTGACGGGGACGTCTACAGCTATGACACTTTTACCCTGTATTTTACAAATAAGAACGGTGACAAGCTGGTAGAAGAACAGAGAAGTGTCCGTTACAGGCGGAATCTTCCAAAGGCAACCGTAGTACTGGAACAGCTGGCAAGGGGACCTCTGGAAAAAGATCATTATCCGACCATTCCGGAAAATTCCGAAGTGCTTTCTCTGACAAAAGCCAACGGAATCTGCTATGTAGATTACAATTCTGTATTTCAGGACTATGCGTTAAATGTTTCCGAACAGATTCCGATTTATTCTGTTGTAAATACACTGATTGCGGCAACGGATGTGGATAAAGTGGAGATTTCCATTGAGGGAAACAAAGAAGTCACTTTTGGCCAGAATATGCAGCTTTATAAGTTCTATGAATGGAATGACAGTCTGCTGGCCAGCACAAAAGCCAAAAAAGAACAAAACTGAATCATAATAAAATATCTACATAAACGGGAGAACATGTATGACAAAACGGCCATTATGTTTTCTGTGTTTTCTCATGGTGCTTGGTTTAGGTATTATGAATTTTGCGGGGATTCCTCTTCTTGGGGGGAATCCCCTTCCTGTAACCGTACAGGACTGGATCGAAGCACATCCTGGCTCTGTGATCTGCGGGGAGGTGGAGCAGTATGAAAACACAGAATTCTCCCAGTCTGTTTATCTGAAAAAAACATATCTGATTTATCAGTCAAAAAAATTTTCCATTGAAAATGTAAGAGTATTTTTGAAAAAAGAAGAAGACCTGAAACCGGGAATGAAAATTCTGGTAAAAGGAACCTTAAAAAGAGTGGAGGAACCCTCAAATCCCGGTGGCTTTGACAGTCAGCATTACTATGCCTGCCGTCATATCTATTATTTTATGAAGAAAGCTGTGGTCCGGAAAAAAACAGAATCCTATTCCGGATACAGACAGCAGCTTTTTAAGGTAAAAGAAAAATGCAGGCAGATTCTTACGGAATCGGCAGGAGAAGACGCGCCACTTTTCTGCGCGATGGTGCTTGGGGACAAACAGGATCTGGATCCGGAAATGCGGATGCGATATCAGCTGGCCGGGATTGTACATATTCTTGCCATCAGCGGGCTTCACATCAGCATTCTGGGAATGGGGCTTTATAACCTTCTGAAAAAAATCGGTCTTGGAATCTGGCCTGCGGGAATTTTTTCGCTGGGGGTAATGCTGCAGTACGGGATCATGACCGGAGGGAGTATTTCCACCATGCGGGCGGTGACCATGTTTCTCATTGCCATGGGCGCCAGGATCACTGGACGGATTTATGACATGATGACTGCGCTTTCGGTAACAGCTATGATGATTCTTCTGGAATCCCCGGCGTATCTTCTGGACAGCGGTTTTCTTCTGTCCTTTGGCTGTGTTCTTGGGATCGGTGTTGCAGCGGAAAAAATCTGTGCTCTTGCAGGTGCGGAGAAAAAATGGACGAAGGCACTGGTAAGTTCCATAGCCCTTCAGCTGGTGACACTGCCCGTGATGTTGAAATTTTTTGGAGAAGTATCCCTTGCCGGATTTTTTCTGAATCTTCTGGTGCTTCCCAGCGTGGGCTTTGTGTTGACAGGAGGAATGGCGGCACTGTTGCTTGGGATTTTCTGTATTCCTGCTGCAAAACTGGCAATTTTGCCGGCAAGAGGATTGCTGCTTTTTTATGAATATCTATGTAGCCTTGCAGGAAAATTAAGGTGGAGCACCTGGATCGGAGGGGAACCGGAAATCTGGCAGATTCTGGTATATTATGTTTTTTTGATTACAATCCTGTTTATGGGACAGTATATAAAAGAACCGATGAGGCGGGAACAGGAAGCGGGTATGAAATCAGAGTTATCCAGCCGGGATAAAAGAATCCCGGGAAAGATCCAAAGGAAACTCCGGACAGTCCGGGCAGCAGCCGGCGCATTGATGATAACAGGAATTCTGATCCTCGGGTTTCATCCGGCAGGAGACCTGAAAGTGACCTGCCTGGATGTGGGGCAGGGAGATGGCATCCTTGTAGAGACTCCGGATAATCACCATTTTCTTATTGACGGAGGAAGCAGCAGCCAGTCGGACCTTGGAAGATACTGCCTTCTGCCGGCTCTGAAAAGTCAGGGGATTTCTTATTTGGACGGGCTTTTTATTTCCCATACAGACAAGGATCATATCAGCGGGGCGAAGGAACTTCTGGAATATATGGGAAATGGACTCACGACCATCCGGGCAGGATATCTGGTGCTTCCTTCATGGGCGGAAAAGCCGGAGGCCTGGGAGGAACTCTCGGATGCGGCACAAAAAGCCGGAATAAAAATTGTGACAGGAAAAAAGGGAGATGAGCTGCATTGTGGTCTGGTATCTTTTTCCATCTTGTGGCCGGAGAAAAACGCCACAGGAAAAGATGTGAATGAGGAGGCAATGGTGATGGAACTCTCGTTTGGAGAATTTCAGATGCTTTTTACCGGGGATATCGGAGCAGACACGGAGAAAAAGCTTCTGGCGTCCGGGATATTAAAGGATGTGGACTGTCTGAAAGTGGGACATCATGGTTCCCGTTATTCTACCACGGAAGCGTTTCTTGAAAAAATAAAGCCGGAACTGGCGATCATTTCCTGTTCTTCCACCAACACTTACGGGCATCCGTCGCCGGAAACCGTAGAGCGTCTGGAAGCGGCCGGAAGCCAGGTGGAATATACCATGAAAAACGGTGCCATTACTGTGGAAACCGATGGAAAAAAGCTTAAGATATATAGGTTTCGGAGGGACTGAAAAATTTTTTCAAAAACCGAAAAAAACAGGTGACTTTTGTACACACTTGTTGTAGAATAGTCAGGGTTTGTGCGAAAACGAAACATTGAAAACAGGCAACACAAGATAAGGAGTTTTTATTTATGAAATATGACGTACTGATCGTAGGAGCAGGTCCTGGAGGAATCTTTGCAGCCTATGAGCTGATGAATAATGATCCGGAGAAAAAGATCGCGGTTTTTGAAGCCGGCCATCCTCTGGAAAAAAGAAAATGTCCTATTGACGGAAAGAAAGTAAAATCTTGTATCCACTGTAAAACATGTGCGATCATGAAAGGATTTGGCGGTGCAGGCGCTTTCTCCGATGGAAAATATAATATCACCAATCAGTTTGGCGGAACGCTGTATCAGCATATTGGCAAGGATACAGCCACAGAACTGATGGAATATGTAGATAAACTGAATCTGATGCATGGTGGAGAGGGAACCAAGCTTTATTCCACCACAAACAGTGAGATCCGTAAGCTCTGTCTTCAGAACGGCCTGCATCTTCTGGATGCATCTGTCCGCCACCTGGGAACGGATATCAACTATGTAGTACTTCAGAATCTCTATGAAAAGATGAAAGCCCATGTAGATTTCTATTTTGACGCGTCCGTTGACAAAGTGGAGAAAACAGAAGACGGCTATGCAGTTGTTGTAGGTGATGAGCGTTACGAGGGAACTTACTGCATCATCTCCGCGGGACGAAGCGGAAGTAAATGGATGGAGACTGTATGTACAGATCTTAAGATCCCCACACTTTCCAACCGTGTGGATATCGGTGTCCGTGTGGAGCTTCCGGCAGAGGTGTTCAGCCGTCTGACCGATGAGCTTTACGAGAGCAAGATCGTTTACAGAACCGAGAAGTTTGAGGATATGGTCCGTACTTTCTGTATGAACCCGAGAGGTGTTGTGGTTAATGAGAACACCAATGGAATCATCACAGTAAACGGCCACAGCTATGAAGATCCTGCAAAACACACTAACAATACAAACTTTGCGCTTCTGGTATCCAAACATTTCTCAGAGCCGTTCCATGACAGCAACGGATATGGTGAGAGCATCGCAAGACTTTCCAACATGCTTGGCGGTGGTGTTATGGTACAGCGTTTCGGAGATCTGATCCGTGGAAGACGAAGCACAAAAGCACGTATTGAGGAGAGCTTCGTAACACCGACTCTTTCCGCAACACCGGGAGACTTAAGCCTTGTTATGCCGAAGCGTATCCTGGATGGAATCATCGAGATGATCTATGCTCTGGATAAGATCGCACCTGGAACAGCAGATGACGATACTCTGCTTTATGGTGTTGAGGTTAAATTCTACAACATGGAAGTTGAGATCGATGAGAATCTGGAAACCTGCCACAAAGGTCTCTTTGTTATCGGAGACTGCAGCGGTGTGACACATTCTCTTTCCCATGCATCCGCCAGCGGTATCTATGTAGCCAGATACCTTGAGCAGGAGTACTTCAGTAAATAATATGAGCGGCCCTTTTCTGCTGTCACAGTGATGGCGGAAAGGGGCTGCTTTTATGTTGTAGGAAATCACTGTACCATAAATAAAAAACATAAATCATATAAAACCATGCATAATGTGCATGAATATTGAAAGGAGTATGTTGAAAATAACTGACAGATGCAGGGGAAGCACCATGATTCGTCCGACAGCAATCTTGACAATTTTGTGATTTTGTGGTAAAAAAATAAGTAACCAGGTAAAATCGAATATGTACAAATGTTATGGCAATAAGGTTGCGTCCAGTCGGATGTGCAAAAGAGAATCCGGTGAGAATCCGGAACGATACCGTCACTGTGAACGGGGAGCTGTTTTTAAATACCACTGGGAAACCGGGAAGGGAAAGCAGTGTGGAACCAAGTCAGGAGAACTGCCTTATTGTGAGATCCAGGATTCGCGGTCTACGAATCTGTATTCTCAATAACAATACAGAACTTCTTTTTATGTGTATTGCGAGAGAATCGTGTGTGAGCAGGCGGCCGCAGAAAGCAGCCGTTTTTTTGTACATATCAGTATTCTGGAAATACATGAAAAGAGGACGATAAGAAATGAAAAGAAAAACAATGTTAGCTCTGATGCTCGCAGTTTCCATGACATGCTCTATGGGTGCAGCTACAACAGCAATGGCAGCAGATGATTCCGCTACAGAAGAGAGCGCAGATGAGAGTACTGAGGCAGCTGATACCACAGAGGCTTCTGATGAAGACCAGAAAGCAGCTGACAATGTAGCAGCTCTGATCGACAAGATCTATGTTCAGGAGAGAACTGACACAACAGATGAGGACTGCAAGGCAGCCAAAGAAGCATGGGATGCTCTGACAGACGCTCAGAAAGAACTGGTAGAGGGCGAGAACGCTGATCCGGATTACTTCGGACGTGACACAGGAGACGCTTCCAAAGACGATCCACGTAACCAGGATGAGATCGGTGAGAACGAGCTTCTGGTAGTAAGCTTTGGTACTTCCTTCAATGACAGCCGTGCAGAGGATGTCAAAGGAATCGAGGATGCTCTTGCAGAAGCTTATCCGGACTGGTCTGTAAGAAGAGCATTTACAGCACAGATCATCATCAACCATGTAGAGGCAAGAGATGATGAAGTGATCGATAACATGCAGCAGGCTCTTGACCGTGCAGTAGAGAATGGTGTTAAGAATCTGGTTGTACAGCCTACTCATCTGATGCATGGTGCTGAGTACGATGAGATGACAGAAGCGATCAATGGCTATAAAGATAAATTCGAGTCTGTAGCTATCGCAGAGCCAATGCTCGGTGAGGTTGGAGACGATGCAACCGTGATCAACGATGACAAGAAAGCCGTTGCTCAGGCAATCACAGATGAGGCTTGCAAAGAAGCCGGATTTGACAGCATGGATGCAGCAGCTGAGGCTGGCACAGCATTCGTATTCATGGGACATGGAACATCTCATACAGCTAACATTACATACGATCAGATGCAGACACAGATGGAAAACCTTGGATTCAAGAACGCATTCATCGGTACTGTAGAGGGTAAACCGGAAGATACAGCCTGCGACAAGGTTATCGAGAAGGTAAAAGAGGCAGGATACAAGAACGTTGTTCTTCGTCCGCTGATGGTTGTTGCCGGAGACCATGCAAACAACGATATGGCCGGTGATGATGAGGATTCCTGGAAGAGCCAGTTTGTAGCATCCGGAAACTTCGAGAATGTTGATACACAGATCGCAGGTCTTGGACGTATCGAGGCTGTTGAGCAGCTTTATGTAGATCATACAAAAGCAGCTATCGACTCCATCGGAAGCACAGATGAGTCCGCAGATTCTGACGCAGCAGCAGATACAGAGGCTGATTCCGCTGAGGATTCCGCAGAATAATAAATATGAAACGATCTGAGTGAGCTCAGATACCTATAAGAAATCCATGTAACTGCCCGGAAAGATCAGGAAGACTGTCTTCCGGGCAGATTGCTGTATCTATGGAAGGGAGAAGATTATTATGAAAAAACGTTATGTAAACTTAATCCTTGCAATGGTAAGTGCATCAGCCATGGCCCTTGGCTCTGTGCCTGCAATGGCTGCAACAGATTCCGCAAAAACCGAATCTGCCCAAAACGATTCCAAAGAGGATGCAGAAGCTTCCAATGAGAAAGAGGCAGACGCAGCCAAGACAGATACCCTGGAAGATGGTGTTTATACAGCAGAGTTTGACACAGACAGCAGTATGTTCCATGTAAATGAGGCCAATGACGAAAAAGGAGAGCTTACGGTCAAAGATGGCAAGATGACCATCCATGTAAGCCTGGTTTCCAAGAAGATCGTAAATCTGTTTGCAGGAACTGCAGAAGATGCACAGAAGGATGGCGCCGAGATCATTGAACCTACCACAGATACAGTAAAATACAGCGACGGTTATACAGAGGAAGTTTACGGGTTTGATATCCCGGTACCTGCCATTGATGAGGAATTTGATGTGGCACTTCTGGGAGAAAAAGGTAAATGGTATGACCATAAAGTCAGCGTCAAAGATCCTGTAAAGACAGGTGATGTGGAAGAAACAACTGATGATACAGACAAAAAAGAAGACTCCTCCGACAAGGAGACTGCAGAAAAAGCAGATGCTTCCAAAGATGAGAAAACTTCCGATGACAAGAAATCTGAGGGAAAAAAGCTGGAAGATCTGAAACTGGAAGACGGAACTTATGAGTTCGATGTAACCCTCACAGGCGGAACCGGAAGAGCAACGGTAGAATCTCCGGCCAAAGTAGAGATCAAAGACAAAGAAGCTACAGCAATCATCATCTGGAGCAGCCCGAATTACGATTACATGATCGTGGATGGCGAAAAATATGAGCCGGTGAACAAAGACGGAAATTCCACATTTGAGATTCCGGTGACTGTTTTTGACACAGAGATGGAAGTGACTGCAGATACTGTAGCCATGAGTACTCCTCACGAGATCGACTACACCTTGAACTTTGATTCTTCAAGCATGAAAAAGGAAGAAAAATGAAAAAAATAATTTCATACATATTTCTGACATTGACGCTTGTGCTGGGCTGCGCGTTTGCCGTGCAGGCCGCAGAGACAGAACATAAGCCTGCGGATATTCCGGGTCTTACTTTTGATCACAGCATGGAACTTTCCTATGCAAAGGAATTCAATGTGGATTACTACAACGATGGCTATACACTGATCACTATCGATCAGGAAGGGCAGTTTCTTGTGGTTCCCGAGGGAAAAGAAGCGCCGGAGGGACTGGACTCTGATATTGCGGTCCTAAAACAGCCGTTAAACAATATTTATCTGGTGGCAACCTCAGCCATGGATCTTTTCCGGGCCATTGACGGGATCGACAGTATCAAACTTTCCGGAACCAAGGAAGATGGATGGTATATCCAGGAAGCCAAAGACGCCATGGAGCAGAAAAAGATGATCTATGCCGGCAAGTACAGTGCGCCGGATTATGAGCTGATTCTGAACGAAGGCTGTGACCTTGCCATTGAATCCACCATGATCCATCACAATCCGGAAGTCCAGGAGAAACTGGAACAGTTCGGGATCCCTGTAATGGTGGAACGTTCCAGCTATGAAAGCCATCCCCTTGGAAGAACTGAGTGGATGAAACTTTATGCAGTCCTTCTTGGAAAAGAAGATGTGGCAGAAAAAGTTTTCAAAGAGCAGACAGACAAACTGGATAATGTGCTTACAGCAGATAAAACAGATAAGACCGTAGCGTTCTTTTATATCAACTCCGTAGGCGCGGTAAATGTAAGAAAAAGCGGCGACTATGTTTCAGAGATGATCTCCCTTGCAGGTGGAAATTACGTTCCGGAAGATACGGGAGAGAGTGACAATGCCCTTTCCACCATGAACATGCAGATGGAAGAATTCTATGCCAAGGCAAAAGATGCGGATTATATCATCTACAACAGTACCATTGACGGAGAGCTTCAGACCATCGATGAACTTCTTTCCAAAAGCGAGCTCCTTGCGGATTTCAAGGCAGTGAAGAACGGAAATGTCTGGTGCACAGGCAAAAACCTTTTCCAGGAGACCACAGGACTTGGAACCATGATCGAGGATATCCATACCATGCTGACCACGGATGATGATTCCCTAGATAACCTGACTTACATGCACAAACTGAAATAAACGAAAATACGGCTTTACACGAATTACACCACAGAAGAGGAGTGTACCAGAAAAAATGAATGACAGAAAACGCGCGGTCCGATATGGGATCTCTTTTGTGATCCTTGCGGTACTTTTGATCTTTTTATTTATATGGAATGTAAATTCCGGAAGTATCCACCTCTCTGTGCAGGAGATCCTGAATATCATATTCCGGCATCAGGGAGATGAAACTTCTTATAATATTGTCTGGGAGATCCGTCTTCCAAGAATTCTGGCAGTTATCATCCTCGGCGGAGCACTTTCCGTTTCCGGATTTCTGCTTCAGACCTTTTTTAATAACCCTATCGCGGGACCTTTCGTGCTGGGAATTTCTTCCGGAGCCAAGCTGATTGTGGCTTTTCTGATGATCTTTCTTTTGAGCAGATCGGTATCCATCGGTTCCGGAGCCATGATCCTAGCTGCTTTTGCCGGTTCCATGATCTCCATGGGCTTTGTGCTTCTTGTGGCAAAAAAAGTCCACAACATGTCCATGCTGGTCATCAGTGGTGTTATGATCGGTTATATCTGCTCGGCCATCACGGACTTTGTGGTGACGTTTGCGGATGATTCCAACATCGTGAATCTCCACAACTGGTCACTGGGAAGTTTTTCCGGCATGACCTGGGGCAATGTACGGACTATGGCTGTGGTGGTATTTCTTACTATGGTGATTGTATTTTTTATGTCAAAACCCATCAGCGCCTATCAGCTGGGCGAGACTTACGCACAGAATATGGGAGTCAATATCAAAGTGTTCCGGATCCTTCTGATCCTGCTTTCCAGTATTCTTTCCGCCTGTGTGACCGCATTTGCAGGCCCGATCTCCTTTGTGGGAATCGCCGTGCCCCATATTGCAAAAAGTCTCTTAAAGACTGCAAAGCCGCTGCTTGTGATCCCGGCCTGTTTCCTGGGCGGTGCGGTGTTCTGTCTGTTCTGTGACCTGATCGCAAGAACCGTATTTGCGCCGACGGAGCTGAGCATCAGTTCTGTGACGGCAGTTTTCGGAGCACCGGTAGTTATCTATATCATGATTCGCAGACAGCAGAGGATATAAACCATGAAATCATATTTTTTTTATACGGATCAGCTGACCGTAGGGTATGACGGAAAACCGCTGATCAAAGAGATCAATATTCAGCTGAATAAAGGAGAAATCCTCACACTGATCGGTCCCAACGGCGCCGGAAAATCCACAATCCTGAAGAGTATCACAAGACAGCTTTCCCTGATCAGTGGAACCGTATATCTGGAACAGGAACAGATGAGCCGCATGACAAACAAAGAAGTTTCCAGGAAGCTGGCTGTAGTGCTTACTGAGCGCATGCGTCCGGAACTTATGACCTGTGAAGATGTGGTATCCACCGGACGTTATCCGTATACCGGAACTCTGGGAATCCTTTCCCCGGAGGATAAGAAAAAAGTGAAAAATGCCATGGAGATGGTTCATGCCTGGAATCTGAAAGACCGGGATTTCACAGCTATCAGTGACGGACAGCGTCAGCGTATTCTTCTGGCACGTGCCATCTGCCAGGAACCGGAGATCATCATTCTGGATGAACCGACATCTTTTCTGGATATCCGTCATAAACTGGAACTGCTTGCCATTCTGAAAAAAATGGTGCTGGAAAAACAGATGACTGTGATCATGTCCCTTCATGAGCTGGATCTTGCACAGAAAATTTCTGACCAGGTAATCTGTGTTCACGGAGATCACATCGAAAAATACGGTGCACCGGAGGAGATTTTTACCTCTGATTATATTCGAAAGCTTTATGGAATTACCCGGGGAAGTTATAACGCGGAATTTGGCTGCGTGGAAATGGAACCGCCGGCAGGAGAACCTCGGGTGTTTGTGATCGGTGGAAACGGAAGCGGAATTCCGGTGTACCGGAAACTGCAACGCCAGGGAATTCCTTTTGCAACGGGAGTTCTCCATACCAACGACGCAGATTATCAGGTGGCAAAAGAACTGGCCGCCAGAGTGATCACGGAGAAACCATTTGAATGCATTTCCCAGGAGTCTTTTCAGGGAGCATTGGAAATCATGGAAAAATGCAGAGAAGTTTACTGCCCGCTGAAAGATTTCGGGACCATGAATAAAAAAAATCTGGAATTATTTAAAAAAGCAGAAAAATCCGGAAAATTAAAACAGATCTAAACAGAAAGCCGCTGTCAAAAGCGGCTTTTTCATATAATATAAATTACAAATATGATCGTATCTGTGATATAATATGAACGACAAATCATGAAACGGTCATGTTCATGAACACATGGTAAAGCAGAAGGTGAATGTTCGCTTTACACTGTAAAAATGTAAACAGATACAGCCAATTTATAAGAAATATATCAGGAGGGAAAGTTCAATGAAAAAAAGAAATATGATCGCAGCCCTGCTTTGCAGCGCATGCCTTGTGGCAGGAAGCGTAAATCCTGTATTTGCGGATGCAACCAAGGTTGTAACACTTGGAGCAGATCTTTCCGATGCCCAGAAGCAGACAATGATGAAATATTTTAATGTAAGTGCAGATCAGGTTCAGATTTTAACTGTTACCAACCAGGATGAGCACAATCATCTGGATAATATTGCACCACAGGAGCAGATCGGTTCCCATACATTAAGCTGTGCTTATGTAAAACCAACCCAGTCCGGCGGAATTAAAGTCCGTACTGCCAACCTTAACTGGGTAACCGGTAATATGATCGCCACTTCTCTTTCCACATCCGGTGTCAAGAACTGTGAAGTCATTGCCGCATGCCCGATGGAAGTATCCGGAACCGGTGCACTGACAGGTATTCAGATGGCCTATGAGAAAGCCAGTGGAGAGAAACTGGATGCGACCAAGACCAAACTTGCCAACCAGGAGATCGTGACAACCGGAGAGCTTGCGGATAAGGTTGGTAAAGACCAGGCGACAACAGTAGTGAACCAGTCCAAGATGGACGTGATCCAGAACGATGTGCAGAATGCGGATGAGATCCAGAATATTGTTATCAATGTGGCGAACCAGAATAATATTTCAGTAAGCCAGGCTGACATTGATAAAATTGTTTCTCTGCTTCAGCAGATCGCTCAGCAGGGTTATAACTATGATGACGTGAAACAGACACTGGAACAGGTAGATGCCAATACAACAGGCGCAAGTACAACTTCTGCGGCAGAGACAGGGGATTCCATGGATGAAGAGAACCCGGATGATACCGTAGACGTGGATCAGAGTACCGAAGATGATGACGATATTATGAATAACGTAAATTCCGATGTGCTGGGAGATAATGTGATCGAAAGCTCCACAGAGGAGAACGATCAGGAAGAAGCGCCGGCGGAGGATTCTGCAGATAGCAGTGAGACAGAAATCCCGGATGCGACCGAGGACGGAACTTACACAGAGGAAGATTCCACAGAGGATACAGCAGAGGGAACTTCAGCAGATGAAACGGGAATCCCGGAGGCAACAGAGGAGAATACGGATTCTTCTGAGGAGTCCTCTGATCAGTCAGAGACTTCAGGTGCAGAAGCGGATGCTTCCCAGATTGACACTTCCGTACTCAGCGAAGAGAATAAGACATACTACGACAAGTTTGAACTCTTTGTAAAAGGAGAGTATGAAGGTGATGCGGATGCCCTTCTGGCAGCAACTGAGAATACGGAAGCTGTGGCAACAGTAACTCTGGACCAGCAGACAGCGAAGAGCGTTGCCGAGACTGTTGAGAAGCAGTATTATGATATCCTGAAAGACGGTACAGGATCTTATGTGGCAGACGGAACTGAGACATATCTCACACCGGAGCTGAACATGATGGATCAGAACCTCAAGAAACTTTTTGGAATTGAGATCACGGAAGAAAATTCAGATACTACAGATGAGGCTGCTGCTCTTCTTGCAGATGTAACAGAAGAAGATAAACAGACTCTTTATAAGGAGACGATGAAATATCTTGCAGGACTTTACGGTGAGAATACCGATACTTCTGAGGAAGAGTCAGCACAGTAAAGAGATTTTTGAACAGTTTCCATGATCAGGAAATAAAGCCTGCCGCCGCAGAGACTGGAATTTCAGTTTCTGCGGCGGCTTTTTGTGTGTTTTATATGAAGGATTTGGGGAAGCACTGGAAAAATATTTTCTTCTGTGCTAAAATTGACCATAAATCGGTTTTATGGAATTCATACACTGGAAACCGTTACAGGGAAATGAGAAAGGGAAAAGGTAGAATTTATGAGCCTGGCAGTAGTAACATTGAAAAAAGGCGAAGGCAGATTCCTGAAATCAGGAGGCCTCTGGGTATATGATAATGAGATCGCAACGATCATGGGAAGCTTCGTGAACGGAGATATTGTGCTGGTCCACGATTTTGACGGTTATCCGATGGGAAGAGGGTTTATCAACACCAATTCCAAGATTGCTGTGCGTATGCTCACCAGAGATGAGCACAGAGAGATCAATGAGGACTTTTTGAGGCAACGTGTCCGTGATGCCTGGGAATACCGCAAAAAAGTCGTAGACACCGGAAGCTGCCGCGTGATCTTCGGGGAGGCAGATTTTCTTCCTGGCCTTGTTGTGGATAAGTTTTCTGACGTGCTGGTAGTACAGTCTCTGGCACTTGGGATCGACCGCCTTAAGGGAACGATCATTGAGGCGCTGAAGGATATTCTTGCAGAGGACGGGATCCAGATCCGGGGTGTCTATGAGAGAAGTGATGCAAAGGTCCGCCGCCAGGAAGGAATGGAACTTACCAAGGGATTTATCGGAGAAGAATTTCCGACGATCGTTCAGATTGAAGAGAATGGTGTAAAATATGAAGTGGACATCAAGGACGGACAGAAGACCGGATTTTTCCTGGATCAGAAATACAACCGTCTGGCAATCCAGCGACTTTGCAAAAATGCGAAAGTGCTGGACTGCTTTACACATACCGGATCATTTGCACTGAATGCGGGAATTGCAGGAGCACAGAGTGTTCTGGGTGTGGATGCATCTGAAACTGCGGTAAATCAGGCAAGACGCAATGCAGAACTTAACGGACTGGACGGAACTGTGAAGTTTCTCTGTGAAGATGTATTTGAACTTCTCCCGGAACTTGAGGAGAAGGGAGAGAAATTTGATGTGGTGATCCTGGATCCTCCGGCATTTACGAAATCCAGAAGTTCCGTAAAAAATGCGGTAAAAGGTTATCGTGAGATCAACTTAAGAGCTATGCGTCTTGTAAAAGATGGCGGTTTTCTTGCAACCTGTTCCTGCTCTCACTTCATGACCTATGAGCTGTTTACACAGACGATCGGTCAGGCTGCGAAGAATGTACACAAGAGACTTCGCCAGGTAGAGTATCGTACACAGGCACCGGATCATCCGATCCTCTGGTCGGCAGATGAGTCCTATTATCTTAAATTCTACATTTTCCAGGTATGTAATGACCGGTAACAGCTTCGGCGCATTCTTTTTGAAGAGGCGGAAACAGTAATACCGGCAGTAAAAAGGAGATGCAGATTCTATGAGAGACAAATTTAACAAGTTTATGCAGGGACGCTACGGAGTGGATGAACTTTCCAGGTTTACCATGGGAGCCGCACTGGTGCTGATCATTCTGACTATGTTTATCACCATGTTCAACAGAAATCTGGGCAGTATTTTTGATTTTTTGGGAATTGCGGCGATCGTGTATGCGTATTTTCGTATTTTTTCCAGAAATATTCAGCAGCGTTATGCGGAGAACCAGAAATATCTTCAGATGACATCGAAGTTCCGGCTTCGTTTCAATAAAGAAAAAAATCTGATGAAACAAAGAAAAACGCACCATATTTACAGTTGCCCGGGCTGTGGACAGAAGGTCCGTATTCCCAGGGGGAAAGGCAAGATAGAGATCGAATGTCCGAAATGCCACACGAAATTCGTAAAGAGGAGCTGAAATGTTCGGATATGTGACAGTTAATAAACCGGAGATCAAATTTAAAGATTTTGATATGTACCGTTCTTTTTACTGCGGACTTTGCAGAGAACTGAGGGAAAGATATGGCATACCAGGACAGATCTCACTGACTTATGATATGACCTTTGTGGTCCTTCTGCTGAGTGGAGTATATGAACCACCTACACAGAAGGGAACTTCAAGGTGTGCGGTCCATCCTCTGAAACCACAGCCTGTGCGCCGGAATGCAATTACGGAATACTGTGCGGATATGAATGTGATCCTTTCATATTATAAATGCATGGATGACTGGCAGGATGAGCATAAACCTTTGCGTTACGCATACGCCAGACTTCTTAAGACCGGCGGAGAGAAACATATGGCTCATTATCCGGAGAAGATCCGCAGGATAAAGGAAGCTCTTATGGAACTTTCCAGTCTGGAAAAACAGGGAGAAACCGATGTGGACCGTGTTGCCGGGTGTTCCGGAAGGATCATGGAGGAGGTCTTTGCGTTCCGTAAGGATGTGTGGGAATCTTCACTGCGGCGGATGGGATTTTATCTCGGGAAGTTTATTTATATCCTGGATGCTTATGACGATGTGGAAAAAGATGCAGAAAACGGAAATTACAATCCGTTCCTTAAAAAATATAAGATGGAAGGGTTCGAGGAAGAGATACGCCGGATGCTTACAATGATGCTGGCAGAAAGCTGCAGGGAATTTGAAAGAATGCCCGTGATCCGATATGGTGATATCCTTCGAAATATTTTATATTCCGGCGTCTGGTGTCGCTTCACAGCCATCGGACAGAAACGCAGGGAAGAACGGGAGAAAGAAAAGAAATGTTAGATCCATACAGTGTGCTGGGAGTTCCCAGAAACGCATCTGATGATGAAATAAAGAAGGCATACCGGAAGCTCAGCCGAAAATATCATCCGGATGCCAATATCAATAATCCGAATAAAGATCAGGCAGAAGAGAAATTCAAGGAAGTACAGCAGGCGTACGAACAGATCATGAAAGAGCGGGAGTATGGCGGAAGTGCTTCGGGAAATGGGTATGGCAGCTATGGAAATTACGGCGGTTTTGGCGGCTATGGAAGTGCAGGTTCCAGTACCTATCAGGATGAAGAGAGCATGCGAAGACGTGCTGCTTCCAATTATGTGCAGAGCGGCCATTATCAGGAGGCTATGAATGTCCTGAATTCTCTTGGCCAGAAAAATGGCGAGTGGTATTATCTGGCTGCCATGGCCAATATGGGACTTGGCAATAATGTGACGGCTCTGGATCAGATCCGGGAAGCAGTCCGACAGGAGCCTGATAATGTGCAGTACCGCATGATCCTTCAGAGAATGGAGGGCGGCGGTGGCTGGTACCAGCAGCAACAGGATCCTTTTGGAGGAATGCCGACAGCAGGTGGAGATATGTGTGATGCCTGCTGCCGGACTATGGCCTGTGCCATGTGCTGGCCGGGTGGTATTTTCTGCTGCTGATGCGGAGGATAACTATCCGTTTTGAGTATGTTTGTAAGGCGGATCCTGCAGATCCGTTTTGCGATAGATAGGGCAGAACATGTTTGTAAGGCAAACCGCGAAGTGGCTGCGCTCATGAGCGTGCAGCGGAGCAGAATGTTTTGCATCAATGTATCTGCCGGGAAAAAGAGGAGGAAATCGTTATGAGTATAAGAATTGGTATCTTAGGTTATGGAAATCTTGGACGCGGTGTAGAGTGCGCGATCAAACACAATCCGGATACAGAGCTGGTTGCAGTATTTACCAGACGTGACCCGGAAACAGTAAAGATCCTTACAGAGACTGCTAAAGTTTATTCTGTAAACGACGCAGAGAAGCTGAAAGATGAGATCGATGTCCTGATCATCTGCGGAGGAAGTGCTACAGATCTTCCTGTTCAGACACCGGAATATGTGAAATACTTCAATGTTGTGGACAGCTTTGATACACATAAGAGAATTCCAGAGCATTTCGCAAATGTTGACAAGGCAGCAACGGAAACTGGTCATGTAGGAATCATCTCTGTAGGCTGGGATCCGGGAATGTTCTCACTGAACCGTATGTACGCAAATGCCATCCTTACAAACGGAAACGATTATACATTCTGGGGTAAAGGTGTCAGCCAGGGACACTCTGATGCAGTCCGCCGTATCAAAGGCGTAAAAGACGCAAAACAGTACACAATCCCTGTAGAGGCAGCACTTGAGGCAGTAAGAAACGGAGAAAATCCAGAGCTTACCACACGTCAGAAACATACAAGAGAGTGCTTCGTAGTTGCTGAGGAAGGTGCTGATCTTGCGCGTATCGAAGAAGAGATCAAGACTATGCCGAACTACTTTGATGAGTATGACACAACGGTACACTTTATTTCCCAGGAAGAACTTAACCGTGACCACAGCGGAATCCCACATGGTGGTTTTGTGATCCGCAGCGGAAAAACAGGATGGAATGATGAGAACAGCCATGTGATCGAGTACAGCCTGAAACTGGATTCCAATCCGGAGTTCACATCTTCCGTTATCGTTGCTTATGCAAGAGCTGCATATCGCATGAACCAGGAAGGACAGAAGGGATGCAAAACTGTATTTGATGTTGCACCGGCATATTTAAGTGCACTTGACGGAGCAGAACTTCGCAAAAAATTCCTGTAGGAAATTCTCTGTAACAGAGTTGTTACAGGAAGTAACATTTTTTATTAATATCAGATCCCCGGAATATTCAGCGCATATACCTGATGATCCGGGGATTTTTTATGCTGATGAAGGTGCCTGCACAGGAAGAAGAATCCTGGAATCGGGATTTTTCCTGTGCGGAAAAGGAGATTGGAGAGGGAAAAAACGGGAAAGAGTTGACGGGAGATAAAGAATGGTATATAATATGGACGTAAATTTGTAACAGAATTGTAATGAATTGCACGTTTTATTTACCGCTCACAGGATGGGCAGTGCAGACAACGATCAGCCGGACTTCATAAATAGTAAATATCAATTATCTATCAAAGGAGGGTATGTATGCGAAAATTAAGCAAAAAATGGAAACTTTGGGGACTTTTTTTGATCTTGATGTTTTTTGCAGCCGGAGCGACTGTACACACAACTGTAACGGATGTACAGGCGGCAACCAAGAATGGTTTTAAAACAGAAGGCGGGAAGTCCTATTACTACAAAAATGGAAAGAAAGTAAAAGGTTGGCTTACTCTGAACAGAAAGAAGTATTACTTCAATGCCTCTACAGGAGTTCAGGTAAAAGGCTGGGCAAAGGACAGCAAGGGTAAACGCTACTTCTATAATGCCAATGGAGCTAAGGGCTATATGGCAACAGGCTGGCTGACAGACAGCAAGAAGAATACCCGTTACTTTAATCCGTCTACCGGTTATATGACAACCAAGTGGGCAACCATCAGCAATAAGAAATATTATTTCTACAGCGGCAATGGTGTTGCAGCCAAGAGTACGTTTCTTACAGATTCCAAGAACGTGACCAGATATTTTACAAGCAAATGCTTTATGGCCACCGGCTGGGCAACAACATCGACAGCGAAGAAACGCTATTTTGACCCGAGCACAGGTGCTATGTATACAGGCTTCAGGAAGATTGGAAGCTATACATATTATTTCTATAAATCAAAGAAGTCCAAAGGCATTATGGCCACCGGATGGGTGTCCAATATTACCAGCGGAGTGAAATACTATTTTGACCCGTCTACCGGTGTTATGGCTACAGGAACAAAGACCATTGACGGAGTGCAGTACACATTCAGCAGTTCCGGAGTTCTTCAGTCCAGCGGCAGCAATCCGAATACAACAACTCCTTCAAGTTCCAGGACGATCAAAAATTTCCTGGCCAATGCCCTGAAACCGGTAGGACAGACGCTTTATGTATGGGGCGGTGGACATAACTGGTCAGATGCAACCAGAAAAGGTGTAAGCTCCAAGTGGAAACAGTGGTATGATAATAATTCAAGTTCTTATAACTACAGAAACTATATGGACCTCAGTGAATCTACAGAACAGAAGGGCCTTGACTGTTCCGGTTATGTAGGATGGTCTGTATACCAGATCATGCAGAGTAAATCAGGTGGAGTGAATTATACAACTGTTTCCGGAGATATCGGTTCCCTGTATTCTGGCAGGGGAATGGGAAGGATCATTTCCCAGTCAACGCTGTCAAGTTCAAACTGGAAACTTTATCCTGGAGATATCGGATATAACGATGGACATACATGGATGGTTCTTGGTCAGTGCGCAGATAAGAGTGTTGTGATTCTGCACTGTACGCCGAATGCAGGCGTTCAGATTTCCGGAACACCGACACCTAACGGAACTTACGGAAGCCAGGCGATCAAGCTTGCAGAAACCTATATGGCAAAATATCCGGGCGTATCCAAATATGATTACCATGAGTCCAGCGGTAATTACATCCGTAATGGAGCATATTTCAGATGGAACAGAAGCACACTTTCTGATCCGGATGGATACCTGAAGAAGACTGCAAATCAGATTCTTGCAGATCTGTTCAATTAAAAACAGGCTGCAACAGAAATATCAAAAAATTTTATTGAATCAACCAAAAGGGAGAACCGAAAATGCAAGGTTCTCTCTTTTTTAATGTCAAAATAATTAATAAATGTTACAAAGTTTTAAACTAATTGATAGAAAAACCTTGCAATCCAAATAACACTGTGTTAATATATAAAAAGATTGGAACAAGATATTGCAGAAATATTACATGAACTGCTGAGAATGAAATAACAGCAGAGACAAGTAAACAAACGACAGACACAGAGAACTGTCGGATAAATCAGAATTCAGAATCAGATTGCGAGGGTGAACAGTCATGAAGAAAAGAATATTATGTCTGACACTGGCGCTCATCATCAGCGGAGCACAGGTAGTCAGCGTAAGCGCAACAAGAGAAGATGAGGCAGCACTTCAGCAGGAAATGGATGCAACCAATGAACAGCTGAATGCGACTTATTCCAGATTGGATGATCTTTCCGCACAGAAATCACAGATTGAAGGCGAAATTTCCACTCTTGATGCCAATCTTGTAAACGTGATGGTTTCAATCCAGACACTGGAGGGAGACATCTCTAATAAAGAAGCTGATATTGCTTCTACCCAGACGAACCTTGAGAAGGCTAAGAATGCCAAGACCAAGCAGTATGAGGCAATGAAGAAGCGTATTCAGTATCTCTATGAGAAAGGTGGAGATGATGCATGGTTCCAGATGATGCTTAATGCAGAGAACCTGTCAGATCTTCTCACGAAAGCTGAGTACACACAGAAGACATATGAACAGGACAGAAAGAGCCTTGAGAAGTATTCCAATACCATTCAGCAGGTTGCCAACCTGGAAGCTCAGTATACACAGGAGAAGGCAGAACTTGAGGGAATGAAGCAGGAGTACGAGGCTGAGTCACAGAATCTGCAGGTACAGCTGGATGAGAAGCGTGCCACATCTGCGGATTATGACAATGAGATCGCTTATGCACAGCAGCAGGCTACAGACTATGCGAACCTTCTTGCAGAGCAGACAGCAGAGCTTCAGCGTCTGGAGGCAGAGCGTATCGCGGCAGAAGAGGAAGCGAGACGTCAGGCAGAAGCAGAAGCAGCTGCAAGAGCACAGGCAGAGGCAGAAGCACAGGCCCGTGCAGAAGCAGAAGCACAGGCGCAGCAGGATGAAGAAGCTGACAGCGAAGAAGATGTGCAGTATGATGAGAACGGTGATGAGATCGTAAATACAGACGAGGACGCTGCTGAAGATGATACTGAGTATGTGGATGAAGATACAGACACAGCAGATGGAGAGAACGATGATACTCAGTATGATGAAGACGGTAATGCCATAACAGGCGATGAAACAGAAGATACCAACACAGACGATGCAGAAGCCAATACAGACGCGGATTATGATAACAGCGGAGATACTTCCGAAGATACTTCTTCTGACAGTGGAAGCTCTTCTTCCTACAGTGGCTCAGGTTCTTCTGTTGTAGATTATGCGACACAGTTTGTTGGAAATCCATACGTATGGGGCGGAACAAGCCTTACCAATGGTGCAGACTGCTCCGGTTTTGTACAGAGTGTATATGCCAACTTTGGCGTAAGCCTTCCGAGAACTTCCTATGAGCAGCAGAATGCAGGTACTGAGGTATCTTATGCAGATGCCCAGCCAGGAGATCTGATCTGCTATGGTGGACATGTGGCTATTTACATGGGCAATGGACAGATCGTACATGCATCCAATTCTCAGGATGGTATTAAGATCAGTAACGATGCGACATACAGAACGATTGTTTCTGTAAGACGTCTTGTATAATCACGAACCATATAAAATTTATTAAGATGAAGATATTGAACAGCCTGGCGGCATATTCCGCCAGGCTGTTTCTTATAAGGAAACAGTGAATTTATATCAAAAAAATCTGAAACAGTATTGACATATAATTAACAGGGTGTTATTATAATGTCAGTATAATTCCATATTGAACATAGCAAGTGCTGAGGGCATCTGACAGTCATGGATTATCAGAAGCCAGCAGAAAAGGGAATCAGGTGAGAAACCTGAGCGATCCGGTCACTGTAACGGAGGAGCGAATCTCAGAATCCATTGTACCTATGTATGAGAAGGAGAGACGAGCCATGATCCCGGAGCCAGGAAACCTGCTTGTTATGGCGAGGTTAAACTTCCGTGTAAAGTGTAACAACCATTTCAGGGACTCCGCACCCCTGGGACGTTGTCTACTTTTTTACGAGAGTAGGCATTTTTTTATGGAATGCGCCTGTTCATATGAATTATACATGATTAAATGGCAGGCGATACTACTCCGGATACATTCGTTCCCTCCGCGCACTCATGAACGGATTATATTTCTACCCCGGGGTGGGATCGCTACCTCTTTTTTTACGGAAAAATTAAGAGAGTGCATGATCCGGGAGGAGATAAGAACCATGGAGAAACCATATTGGGAGGGAAAAGAATATTCCTATTTCAGCCACAAAAAATGCGAGTATTTTCCATGCCATAAAGGAGCAGATCCGGAAAATTTTAACTGCCTGTTCTGTTATTGTCCGCTGTATGCACTGGGAGATAAATGCGGTGGTAATTTCCATTTTACGGAAAGCGGAATCAAGGACTGCACTGCGTGTAAACTTCCTCACAGAAGAGAGAATTATGGATATATCACAGGAAAATATCAGGAACTTGCGGATATGATAAGAAAGCAGAGAGAGAATTCTCAGGCAGATGAGAAATGATAATAAAGAAAATATAATATAACCCGAAATAATAAGCTAGCTCGGACACATGGTAAAATGTGTCCGAGCTGGCTTTTTTGGTTGTGAGTCAAACATGAATGTGTATTCGGATACATTTTATGTATATTCGATCTTACTGTTTTACCAGATCATCTGGTCTGCAGAAATACCTTCAATCTTGGAAGCTGATTGTTCAGAATCAGCTGTTCCGGGAACATGGCCTGATGAACAAATTCAGCAGCACAGGTAAAATCACCGATGTGTTCCGGACCGTGACTGTCACTGGAGAGCAGCAGCGGCAGATGATATTTGCGGCAGCAGCGGAGAATCTCATAACAGTTTTCTCTGGTATCACCACGGTAGCCATATGGAGCCAGGGAAGCTTCGTTAATTTCAAAGATTGTTCCGGTTTCTCTGGCAGTTCGGGCAAGAACATCATAATTTACCGGATAATGGGTGTTGTCGCTGTGACCGAGGATTTTGACACAGGGATTCTTCATGACATTGACAAAAGCTTCTGTGTTCTCGTCTCTGGTACCGGGACGGTAGTTCCAGGTATGCATGCTTGCAATGGCATAATCAAGTTTGCATAATAATTCCTGATCCAGATCTACAGTTCCCTTCCGGTCCAGAATATTCAGTTCGATTCCGTAGAGCAGATCTACTCCGAAATGTTTTTTCGGAGAATAGGTAAGGCTGCGGAAATAGGAGGAAGTTCCGGCTGCCAGAGTGCCGGGACCGTGATCAGTGATCCCGAGAAGCCGGAGACCTTTCTCGGCAGCTGCGCGTGCCATGTTTGTGATGGTACATTCCGTGCCGTGACCACTGGCGATGGAGTGGGTATGCATATCAGAAAGATACATAAAAATACACCTCTTTTACTGTTTGAGAACATGTGACAGAGCGGAATACGAATGTCCGCTTTGCATAAATTTTTTCTGAAAAACAAAGGAATTCCTATATAAATCTAAGTATGGCAGAGCAGAAAAACAAAGTCAATAGAGAAAAACATAAAAATACAAAAAACAAATAAAATCAACAGGGAACAACCGATAAAAACCACAAAAACAGCTAGAAACACATGTTGGATTTCGTTGACATCGAAGTAGGGGTAAGGTATAATAAAACTACATGAGCACATAGCCGGACAGGAGCGGTTCTGGAAGCGTAGAGGCAGACAGATCACCAGAAACAACCGGTTATGAGAAAGGAGAATCATGGAGAAATTTCATATAGCAGATATCCCGAAAACAGACAGGATCACACATCTTGTGGATAATCTTTATGCCAAGATGCCGGTGATCGAATCTGCCAGAGCGAAACTGGTCACAGAGTCCTACAAGGAAACTGAAGACGAGCCGATCATCACACGCAGAGCGAAGGCTTTTGCCCATATCCTGCATAACATTCCGATCATCATCCGTGATGAGGAACTGATCGTCGGAAGCAGCACCCTGGCACCAAGAGGATGTCAGACATTCCCGGAGTATTCTTTCCAGTGGCTGGAGGATGAACTGGATACGGTGGCTACCAGAACTGCTGATCCATTTTATATTTCGGAGGAGACCAAGGCGGATCTTCGGGAGGTACATAAATACTGGAAGGGTAAGACTACCAGCGAGCTTGCGACTTCCTATATGGCTCCGGAAGCGATCCTTGCCATTGACCACAACATTTTTACACCGGGAAATTATTTCTACAATGGTGTAGGACATGTAACGGTTAAATATGAGGAAGTTCTGGCAATTGGTTATGAGGGTATCATTGCCAAAGCACAGAAAGAACTGGATGAAAGTAATGTGGGAGATGGTGATTATGCGAAGAAGTCACGTTTCCTGGAAGCAGTGATCTTAAGCTGCCAGGCTGTTATTGATTATGCGCATCGTTATGCAGAGCTTGCAGAGCAGATGGCATATCAGTGTCAGGATCCGACCAGAAAACAGGAGCTTCTCCAGATTGCGTCCAACTGTACACGTGTGCCGGAGAAAGGTGCCCGTAATTTCTATGAAGCCTGCCAGTCTTTCTGGTTCGTACAGCAGCTGATCCAGATGGAGAGCAGCGGACATTCCATTTCACCGGGACGTTTTGACCAGTACATGTATCCGTATTACAAGAGTGATATGGAGGCAGGTAATCTTACCAGAGAGTTTGCTCAGGAACTGATGGACTGTATCTGGGTAAAATTAAACGATCTGAACAAATGCCGTGATGCTGCATCAGCAGAAGGTTTTGCAGGCTACAGCCTTTTCCAGAACCTGATCGCAGGCGGCCAGAATAAAGACGGTGAGGATGTGACCAACGATCTTTCCTTTATGTGTATTCAGGCATCCATGCATGTGCATCTTCCGGCACCGTCTCTTTCTGTAAGAGTATGGAACGGATCTCCACATGAATTCCTGATCAAAGCTGCAGAGCTTACAAGAACAGGAATCGGACTTCCGGCTTATTATAATGATGAGGTTATCATTCCGGCGCTGCAGAACAGAGGACTTTCTCTTGCAGATGCCAGGGAATATAACATCATTGGATGCGTAGAACCGCAGAAAGCCGGTAAGACAGACGGCTGGCATGATGCGGCATTCTTCAATATGTGCCGCCCGCTGGAGATGGTTTTCTCCAATGGTATGGATAAAGGAGTCCAGATCGGTGTCAGGACAGGCGATGTCACAGAGATGAAGACCTTTGATGAGTTTTATGACGCATATAAGAAACAGATGGAATATTTTATTTCCCTGCTTGTAAATGCAGACAATGCCATTGACGTGGCACATGCTGAGAGGTGTCCGCTTCCATTCCTTTCCTGTATGGTGGATGACTGCATGAAACGTGGTAAATCCGTTCAGGAGGGAGGCGCTGTTTATAACTTTACCGGCCCTCAGGGATTTGGTATTGCAAACATGGCAGATTCTCTGTATGCGATCCGTAAACTTGTTTATGAAGAAAAGAAAGTTACCATGGAAGAGATGAAGGAAGCTCTGGCATGGAACTATGGCAAGGGTATTGATGCACAGTCTGCAGCAGATATTACTACAATTGTAATGCAGAAGCTTCAGGAAAATGGCATCGGTGTAAATGAGCAGACAGCCAAGGCTGTTATGACAGCAGCGCTTGGAGCAGAACCATCTCCGGAGAAAAAGGCAAGATTTGAAGAAATCCACAAACTGATCGATGAAGTTCCGAAATACGGAAACGATATTCCGGATGTGGATTATTTTGCAAGAGATGTTGCCTATACTTACACAAAACCACTTCAGAAATACAAAAACCCGAGAGGCGGACATTATCAGGCCGGACTTTATCCGGTATCCGCAAATGTTCCCCTTGGCGGACAGACCGGTGCTACACCGGATGGCCGTTATGCACATACACCAGTTGCAGATGGTGTTTCTCCGTCAGCAGGCAAGGATGTGAAGGGCCCGACAGCAGCAGCAACTTCCGTATCCCGTCTGGATCACTTTATCGTATCCAACGGAACACTGTTCAATCAGAAATTCCATCCGTCTGCACTTGCAGGAAGAGAGGGCCTGGAGAAATTTGTAGCACTGATCCGTGGATACTTTGATCAGAAGGGTATGCACATGCAGTTCAATGTTGTCGACAGAGAGACACTTCTGGATGCTCAGAAACATCCGGAGAAATACAAACATCTGGTTGTACGTGTTGCCGGATACAGTGCACTGTTCACTACGCTTTCCAGATCTCTGCAGGATGATATCATCCGAAGAACAGAGCAGGGATTTTAACCGGGGACGCGCAGCAGACGCAAGGAATTAAGAGGTAATTATGGACTATTTGGATACAAAGGGCAGGATCTTTGATATTCAGAAATATTCAGTACACGATGGTCCGGGTATCCGTACCATCGTGTTCCTGAAAGGATGTGTTCTTCGCTGCCGCTGGTGCTGCAATCCGGAATCACAGGAGTACCGGATCCAGAACATGAAAGTTCTGGGTGAGGACAAGGTGATCGGCCGTGATGTGACAGTTCGCGAGATGATCGAGGAAGTGGAGAAAGACCGCGCATATTATTATCGCTCCGGAGGAGGAATTACCCTTTCCGGTGGTGAATGTATGTGTCAGGCGGATTTTTCCAGAGATCTTCTCCGTGCGGCAAAAGAACGTGGTATTAATACCGCAATAGAGAGCATGGCATGTGCTCCCTGGGAAAAGATCGAACAGGTTCTTCCTTACCTGGATGTATATCTGATGGATATCAAACATATGAACCAGGAAAAACATAAGGAGTTTACAGGAAGGGCTAACGGACTGATGCTGGAAAATGCAAGGAAAGTTGCGCTCTACGGAAAAACCAGACTGGTGATCCGTGTTCCGGTTATTCCGACATTCAATGATTCTGTGGAAGAGATCCAGGCGATCGCCAGATTTGCGGCATCCCTTCCGGGCGTAAACAAAATTCATCTTCTTCCCTACCACAGACTGGGACAGGATAAATATGAAGGACTTGGACGCCCTTATTTAATGGAAGGAATTCTTCCGCCGACAGCAGAACATATGCAGATGTTAAAGAACGCGGTGCATGCGGTATGCGGTTTGGACTGTCAGATTGGCGGCTGAGAAACACGGGATTAAAGAGAAAAGATCCTCTGCAAACATACAACATAAAAAACAATAAAAACAACATAACAAACAACAAGAAACCAACACAAAACAACGGATTGCCCTTGACTTATTTTGTGGTATGGAGTAAAATGTTTTCAGAAACAAAATAGTGCAATCCAATGCTCAAGGAGGAAATTAAGCATGGTAAACGAGTTTGAAATCAAAAAACAGCTTTGTGACATCGGTAAGAGAATTTACAACCGTAACATGGTTGCAGCTAACGACG
This sequence comes from Blautia sp. MSK.20.85, assembly GCF_013317245.1. NCBI lineage: Bacteria > Bacillati > Bacillota > Clostridia > Lachnospirales > Lachnospiraceae > Blautia > Blautia sp. MSK.20.85. Next base: position 4,781 of record NZ_JAAIUN010000015.1, on the reverse strand, counting down.
GAAACTTTTCTGTTAAAGTAGCTGAGAATGAATATCTTTGCACACCAACAGGTGTATCTAAAGGATTCATGACACCAGAGTTCATCTGTAAAGTAGATGGTAAAGGTAATGTAATCCAGGCTAACCCGGGATTCAAACCATCATCTGAGATCAAGATGCACATGAGAGTATATGAGAAGAGACCGGACGTAGGATCTGTTGTACATGCTCATCCGATCTATGCAACATCTTTCGCAATCGCAGGTATTCCGCTTACACAGCCGATCATGCCGGAGGCAGTTATCGCTCTTGGATGCGTTCCGATCGCTGAGTATGGTACACCTTCCACAATGGAGATTCCGGACAACCTTGAGAAATACCTTCCATACTTTGATGCAGTACTTCTTGAGAACCACGGAGCACTTACATGGAGCACAGACCTTAACGCTGCATACATGAAGATGGAGTCTGTAGAGTTCTACGCACAGCTTCTGTATCAGACCAAGCTCCTTGGCGGACCGAAGGAATTCGACAAAGAGAACATCGAGAAACTCTATGCGATCCGTCGTAAATTTGGTATGCCTGGTAAACATCCGGCAAGCCTCTGCCTGAACAAAGACGGCAAGAACTGCCACAACTGCGGTGGTGCATGCCACAGTGATGACTACAAACAGTTCCCAGGATATCAGTATGATTTCGTTGGAAAAGACTGCGGAACAAGCGCTGCTGATCCTCAGGGTGAGGCTCCGGCTGCTGCAAACAACGATGCAGAACTCGTTGCTCAGATCACAAAACAGGTTATGGCTCAGCTTGGCCTGAAATAATTTTTTGACGGAATATTAAGGAGGACAATCTCATGCCAATAAGTGAGAATATGGTACAGGAAATTGTACAGGAAGTTATGGCAAAGATGCAGATTGCAGATGCTCCGGCCGGAAAACATGGCGTTTTCAAGGATATGAATGATGCTATCGAGGCAGCCAAAAAGGCTCAGCAGGTAGTTAAGACAATGTCTATGGACCAGAGAGAGAAGATCATCACCTGCATCCGCAAGAAGATCAAAGAGAATGCGGAAGTACTGGCACGTATGGGTGTTGAGGAAACTGGTATGGGTAATGTAGGAGATAAGATCCTCAAACATCACCTGGTAGCAGATAAGACTCCTGGTACCGAAGACATCACAACAACTGCATGGTCCGGAGACAGAGGACTGACTCTGATCGAGATGGGACCGTTTGGCGTGATCGGTGCGATCACACCATGTACAAACCCAAGTGAAACAGTTCTCTGCAACACAATGGGTATGCTGGCAGGAGGAAATACAGTAGTATTCAATCCGCATCCGGCAGCAGTGAAAACTTCTATTTATGCAATCAATCTTCTGAACGAGGCTTCCCTGGAATCAGGCGGCCCGGACAATATTGCTGTCACAGTTGAGAAACCAACTCTTGAGACAAGCAATATCATGATGAAACATAAAGATATCCATCTGATCGCAGCAACAGGAGGCCCTGGTGTTGTAACAGCGGTTCTTTCCTCCGGTAAGAGAGGCATCGGTGCAGGAGCAGGTAACCCGCCGGCACTGGTTGATGATACTGCTGATATCCGCAAGGCTGCACAGGATATCGTAAACGGATGTACCTTCGATAACAACCTTCCATGTATCGCAGAGAAGGAAGTTGTTGCAGTATCTTCCGTAGTTGATGAGTTAATGCACTACATGCTTACAGAGAATGACTGCTACCTTGCTTCCAAGGAAGAGCAGGACAAGCTTGTTGAGACTGTACTTGCAGGCGGCAAGCTGAACCGTAAATGTGTAGGACGTGATGCAAGAACACTTCTTTCCATGATCGGAGTTGACGCACCGGCTAACGTACGCTGCATCATCTTTGAGGGACCGAAGGAACATCCGCTCATCACAACAGAGCTTATGATGCCGATCCTCGGTATCGTAAGAGCTAAGGATTTTGACGATGCTGTAGAGCAGGCTGTATGGCTTGAGCATGGCAACCGTCATTCCGCACATATTCATTCCAAGAATATTGATAACATTACAAAATATGCGAAAGCAATCGATACCGCGATCCTTGTAAAGAACGGCCCGTCCTATTCCGCACTTGGATTCGGAGGAGAAGGTTTCTGTACATTTACCATCGCAAGCCGTACAGGTGAGGGACTTACAAGCGCAAGCACATTCACAAAGAGAAGACGCTGCGTAATGACAGACAGCCTTTGCATTCGTTGATCAGGAGGAACATAAATCATGGATATGAACAATGTAAATATCGAAGAAATCGTTAAACAGGTTCTCTCCGGCATGACAGGAAACGCTCCGGCAGCAGCTGCTGCACCAAGCGCTCCGGCTGCTCCGGCAGGAAACACAATTCCGAAAAAAGCAAGAGTAGCAATGATGACAGAGAAGAAACATTTTGAGCTTCAGGAGTATGATCTTCCGGAAGTTGGCGACGACGACATCCTTGTTAAAGTTGAGGGATGCGGTGTCTGTGGAACAGATGCTCATGAGTACAAAAATGACCCGTTCGGTCTTATCCCGGTAGTTCTCGGACATGAGGGAACCGGTGAGATCGTAAAAATGGGTAAAAACGTTAAAGTTGATACAGCTGGTAAACCGGTTAAAGTCGGCGACAAGATCGTTACATGTATGATCTTCAAAGATGATCCGGAAATCACAATGTTCGACCTTAACAAGAAGAACGTAGGCGGCGCTGATGTATACGGACTTCTTCCAGATGACGATGTAAAATTCAACGGATGGTTCGCTGATTACATCTTCATCAGAGGCGGAAAATTCGGTTCCACATTCTTCAATGTAAGCGACCTGGATCTTGATTCCCGTATCCTCATCGAGCCATGTGCAGTACTTGTACATGCAGTAGAGAGAGCAAAAACAACAGGAATCCTGAAATTCAACAGCAGAGTTGTTGTTCAGGGCTGCGGACCGATCGGTCTGATCTGCATCGCTGTTCTCCATACAATGGGCGTTCACAATATCTGTGCAGTAGACGGAAATGAGAAACGTCTTGAGTTTGCCAAGAGAATGGGCGCAAACACAACTGTAAACTTTATGAATTTCAAAGGCATTGAGGCACTTACTGAGGCTGTTAAAGAGGCTCAGGGCGGACATCTTGCAGATTTCGCTTTCCAGTGTACTGGAAATCCTCATGCACATTCCAACATTTATAAATTCATCCGCAACGGCGGCGGTCTTTGCGAGCTTGGTTTCTTCATCAACGGTGGAGACGCAACCATTAACCCGCACTTCGACCTCTGCTCCAAAGAGATCAACCTTGTTGGTTCCTGGGTATACAACCTGAGAGACTATGCAACAACATTTGATTTCCTTAAGAGAGCAAAAGCAATCGGACTTCCGATGTCTGAGCTGATCACACACAAGTTCCCGCTTGAGGAGATCAACGAGGCACTTGAGACAAACCTGGCAATGACAGGTCTTAAGATCGCGATTGTTAACAAATAACCTTAACGGGAAAGGAGAAGCAACATGGCAGAAGCTGTAGGAATTCTGGAGGTCTTCGGACTTGCGACAGCCTTTGTGGCAGCTGACGCCGGGTGCAAGGCTGCAAATGTCCACCTGGAGGTATTCGATAAGAATAAACCGGCGAATGCGGACAGCCTGCCAGTACCGCTTCTTGTCTGCATCAAGTACCGCGGAAGCGTGTCAGATGTCACGGCAGCGGTAGAAGCCGGCATGAAAGTCGCAGAGAGCATGACAGGTGTGGTACAGCATTACATAATCCCCAACCCGGAACCAGGTACACAGAAAATGCTGAAGATCAGCGCCCTGGATAAAGATTAAGCGGATTCCGAAGTTTACTTTACAAAAGTGGCGGAATCATATATGATAAAATTGTAACGAAGATAAGATTCAGGAGGATAGAATCATGGCACAGGAAGCATTAGGAATGGTTGAGACAAGAGGCCTCACAGCTGCAATCGAGGCAGCAGATGCAATGACAAAAGCAGCTGAGGTTGCGCTTGTAGGAACAGAGAAGATCGGTTCCGGTCTTGTAACTGTTATGGTTCGTGGAGACGTAGGCGCTGTAAAAGCAGCAGTAGAGAGCGGAAGCGCAGCAGCATCCAGACTTGGAGAGCTCGTAGCTACACACGTGATCCCGAGACCTCATACAGATGTAGAAAAAATTCTTCCGAAGCTCTAATTCAGGCTTTGAGAGGAACAGAAATTAATTAAGGAGTTCGCTCATGGGAAAATCATATGGATTTATAGAAATCACAGGTGTGGTTGCGGCGATCAATGCCCTGGACATCATGTGCAAAACGGCAGACGTTGAGCTGGCGTCATGGGAGCGTAAGCTGGGCGGACGACTGGTGACCCTGATCGTACAAGGCGATGTATCAGCAGTTACAGCAGCTGTCAATGCGGCAGTAGAGCAGGCAATCAAGAAACCTGCCAGTTATGCGGTAATTGCCAATCCTCACGAGGAAATCGTCAAACTGGTTGAGCTGAGTGCAAGCCGGTGGAAAAAGAAACAGCAAGAGAATCCGGAAACAGCACTGGAAAGCAAAAACAGCAGCGAAAAATAAACTGCTGCACCAAAAAAGTCAGAAGTAAACAGAACAAATAAAGCATTAGCAATCCATAAGGAGGATATAATCATGACACAGGAAGCATTAGGAATGGTTGAGACAAGAGGACTTACAGCAGCTATCGAGGCAGCTGACCAGATGTGCAAGGCAGCTAACGTTGCACTTGTAGGAACAGAGAAGATCGGTTCCGGTCTTGTAACTGTTATGGTTCGTGGAGA
>NZ_JAAIUN010000106.1:0-478 GCF_013317245.1 Blautia sp. MSK.20.85 | reverse complement strand
GAGAAAATGGAGCAACTGAGATTTTCACAGATGAAAAAGGGTATGCCTGCAGTATTCCATTACCATTTGGAAGCTATATCGTGCGTGAAACTACAACACCGCACAATTACAAGCCAGTCGATGATTTTGAAGTGAATATCACAGAACATCATCCAAACGAGCCACAGATCTGGCGAGTGCTTCTGGATGAAGAGTTTAAGGCAAAACTGAAAATCGTGAAAAAAGACGATGAAACAAAGAAATCTGTATTGATTGCCGGAACAGAATTTAAGGTATATGACCTGGACAACAAGAAGTATGTGGAGCAGGTAACAACTTACCCAGTGACAACTACTCACAAGTCCTATTTTACGGACAGCCAGGGATATCTGATCATGCCGAAGAATCTGAAGATCGGACATTACCGGATTGAGGAAGTCAACGCACCGGAAGGGTACACAATCAATAAGAACTATGTAGAGATTGCGGTGGATGCAAA
>NZ_JAAIUN010000105.1:0-482 GCF_013317245.1 Blautia sp. MSK.20.85 | reverse complement strand
GAAGTACAGGAATTTACCTTTGAATATGCCGGAGAAGACCAGGCAGAAGTAAGCTACGACTTTACTTTTGAAAATCAGCCAACCACAGTGGAGCTGTCCAAAACAGACCTGACAACAGGTAAAGAACTTCCAGGTGCACACCTGAAAGTAACGGATTCAGATGGCAATACAGTAGATGAATGGACTTCTACGGAAGAATCCCATGTGATCAAAGAACTGGTTGTTGGTAAGAAATACACCATGACAGAGACAAAACCGGCAGATGGATATGTCACTGCAGAAAGTATTACTTTCACAGTAGAGAATACAGCAGAGGTTCAGAAGCATGAGATGAAAGATGATGTGACAAAAGTAGAGATCAGTAAGACTGATATCACAGGAGAAACTGAGATTCCAGGTGCGAAACTGACGATTCTCGATGAGGATGATCAGGTAGTAGAGAGCTGGACTTCCACAGAGGAAGCACACTATATCGAAAAACT
>NZ_JAAIUN010000104.1:0-485 GCF_013317245.1 Blautia sp. MSK.20.85 | reverse complement strand
TCAAGTAAGTCCCCTGCTTCAATTGCGAGGAGCAATAAGCAGTGGGTGGGACTTATGAATATTCTCGTGCGATGAAATCGCACTTCCGGAAATTTGGGAATCAGATGTCCGGAAGTGGAAATCACCTGTGTAATTATGCGAGTTTACTCGCGTAGTGCTTTATCCAAGCCATATACCTCACGCATTGATCTATCATGTTCAGCATCAATGCTCGTGATATTTATTCGATAGCTGTCGTGGGCAATACGATCAATGATCGCATCTGCCAGAGGACTGTCACCACCGCCGAGCTGCTCATACCATTCCTCAAATGCATATTGGGAGCAGAAAATCGTTGAAGATTTCTTACGTCTCCTATGAAGCAGTTCGAAGATATCCCTTTGTTCTGCATTCGTCGGTTTCAAGAGAAGCCACTCATCCAGAATCAGGACAACTGGATTTGCATACTTCGCCATGACTTTTTTGTAGTTACCATCTGTCCGTGC
>NZ_JAAIUN010000103.1:0-487 GCF_013317245.1 Blautia sp. MSK.20.85 | reverse complement strand
AGTTCCGAAGCCCGAACGCCCTCCCTCGCGCTCCCACCCCGTTGGGCACGGAAAGAGTGTTACATCTTCGATATGTAACACGGTTGACTTTTGTCTGTATGCTGCGGTATCCAGAGTGGGACGCTGTGCCGATCTGGGTTCCTGGATTCTTCGGCATTTATAGTGGAATGTTATACTGAGCTGGTTTCCGAATTCTTCAATATTTACAGTGGAACGTTATACTGAGCTGGTTTCCGAACTCTTCAATATTTACAATAGAGCGTTATACTGACCTGATTTCCGAATTCTTCAATATTTATATACTGACCTGGTTTCCGAATTTTTCAATATTTACTGTGGAACGTTATACTGACCTGATTTCCAAACTCTTCAATATTTATAATGAATCGTTATGCCAATCCTTCTTCTGGGCTCTTCGGTATTTCAGCTAAGACGCTACGCCGATACAGCTACACTCCCACAATCCCAGGACAGGACGCCCCGCGTC
>NZ_JAAIUN010000014.1:0-74820 GCF_013317245.1 Blautia sp. MSK.20.85 | reverse complement strand
CAGGAAGTGAAGAATAAATGGCAACAGCAATTATGAAACAAAAAGAAGTTCCGGAGATGGCACAGCTGCTGGGAACAACCAGAAGCTCAGTATATGCAATTCTTGATAATCCAAAGTATGCGTTATATTATTTATAGACAAGAAAATATCTTGTGCTTTCGATAGGAAGTTTAATTGAATACTGTTTACCATGATCGAACGTACGAAGCATGGTGGTCATATAACAGATGTCGATGGTAATATCAAGGCATTCCCCGATTATTAGCTGGAGCAAACAAACAGCTAACTTTCAGAGCTTTACAGAGCTTGACAGAGAGTGACAATAGGTTGGAGCTCTCCTAAGCGAGGGGTCGGAGGTTCAAATCCTCTCGGGGACGTCTGACAGCGGTCCATGGTTCGCAGATTGTGCGGATCGTGGGCTGCTTTTTATTGGATTTATGTTTTCTTAGGGTTATGTGCAGATAAATCAATCGAAAACGGCCAAAAAAACAATCGCAAAAAAATACGATTGTTTTTTTGACCGTTTTTGCATATAATAATATAACAAAAAAATGGAAAGGATGGAAAGAGTATGCAGGAAACAAGAACGATAGAGTTTAAAGAAACGATTACAAATACTTTTTTAAAAACAGTGAGTGCCTTTTCAAATTACAATGGGGGAAAGATTTTCTTTGGAATTGATGACAGCGGGAAGGTAAAGGGACTGGCAGATGTAAAACAAGCATGTCTGGATATTGAAAATAAGATCAATGACAGCATTTCACCTCAGCCGGATTATACACTTGAAGCACAAAAAGATCATACAATAATACTTTCTGTTAAAAGTGGTGCATATAAGCCATATTTGTATAAGTCAAAAGCATATAAGAGAAATGATACAGCAACGATAGAAGTAGATGCACTGGAATTATCAAGACTTATTCTGGAAGGAAAAAATATACGCTTTGAGGAACTTCCATGTAAAGAGCAGAATTTGTCATTTGAAGTTTTAAATCATAAGCTGGAAGAGTGTGTTCATATCGAAAGATTTAATCAGGATACTTTAAGAACCTTGAATTTATATAATAATGATAATGGTTATAACAACGCTGCGGGGCTTCTGGCAGATAAAAATCAATTTCCGGGAATTGATATCATGAAGTTTGGTGAAAACATCAGCATTATTCAAAAGAGAGCAACTTTTGAAAATGTATCAGTTTTGGAAGAATATGATAAGACAATAGATGTATTCAGAGATTATTATCAATATGAGATAATAGAAGGCACTGACAGAAAAAAAATGGAAAAAATACCCGAGGCTGCATTCAGAGAAGCGATTGCAAATGCTTTGATCCACAGAGCGTGGGATGTGGAAGCGAGAATCAGAGTTTTGATGTTTGATGACAGAATAGAAATTGTTTCTCCCGGAGGTTTGCCATCTGGAATAACAGAAGATGAATATTTAGCTGGTAAATTGTCTGTTTTAAGAAACAGAATTCTTGCAAATGTGTTTTACAGATTAGGGTTTGTTGAGATATTTGGAACGGGAATTACAAGAATTAAACAACTTTATGAAACGGGACTGAAAAAACCAGATTTTGAAATCTCAGAGAACACTATTAAAATAGTACTTCCAGTTTTGGAAAAAGATTTAAATTTAACAGACGACGAAAGACTGATATATAAAAACTTAAGTAAAACAATGTTGAAGCCAATCAGTGAAATTGTATCACATGTCCCTTTTGGAAAATCAAAGACAACGGATATATTGAAAAGTATGATAAAAAAAGGTGCTGTAAAAGTTGAAGGAAGAGGTCGAGGAACGAAGTATATATTAAAATAGATGAAAAGCAATAGTCCCCTGCGGAGCTGCGACAGGCAGTGCGCAGGGGATTTGTTTTATTTGGTGACGGGAAGTTTTTCAAATGCATCAACCGGAAGAAGGTAGCGCATGGTGCAGTTTCCTTTGTAGGCTGGGGAGTTTGGGTATGTAGGAGAGCTGGAACTGAAAAGCGGACTGCGGCTTCAGATTCTGCCAAAGATTTATTTTGGCGGCAGTGAGGATCGGACGAAACAGATCTATCTGGAGATGCTTAAGAGCACCTACAGGTTAACGGAAAAAGCGATGAACCAGATTTCTCTTGGAATGGGGGATATGGAACTGTTTGAGGCTTATATCCGGATGTATCTTGATGAGGCACAGATGCTGGTGAAACGGGGACTTCGTTCTGCATATGAAGAAAAAACGGATAACCTCAGATGCTTTCGCGGAAAGCTCCAGGTGTCAGGCCATATCCGTCGAAATATCGCACATAAAGAGAGATTCTATGTGACGTATGAGGAATTTACAAAGAACCGGACAGAGAACCGACTGATAAAAACTACGTTAAAGAAACTGCAGAAAGTTACCACAGATGGGAAGAATAAACAGGATGCAAGAGAACTTCTTCTGTTTTTTGACGGGATACAGGAATCCGTGGATTACCGCCAGGATTTTGCACAGATAAGGATCGACCGGAATTCCAGAGAATATGAGAAGATCATGAAGTGGACAGAAGTGATCTTACAGGGAAACAGCTTCCTCAATTTTTCAGATGGGATCAAGAGCAGATCCATATTATTTGCCATGGACGAAGTTTTTGAGAATTATGTGGCATGTCAGATAAAAAAATATTTCAGAGAAAACTGGGAGGTATCTTCCCAGGATAAAAATTATTATCTGTTTGAAAAACCACGGGATTTTCAGCTGAGACCGGATATTGTAATGAAAAAAGGGGAAGGAAACAGAACTGTTATCCTTGATACAAAATGGAAAAGCCTTCCTGATATGAAAAACGAAGGATGGAGTGCCTTCAATAAAAAAGCCAGAAATGATATTTATCAGATGGTTACATATGCAAGCCGTTATGAGGCAGAGGAGATCTGGCTTCTCTATCCGAAAGCAAAGTATTCATACCAGTATGAAGGAATCAGGGACCGTTTTGAAACAAAAATTTATGGTCATACACTGGTGATCCATCTGTTTTTTATTGATCTGGAAAATATGGAAGAGTCTATGAAACGTTTATCTCAGGGACTTGAAGACAAAATGGCCGGGGAGGTGAAGAAGTATGAGTGAACAGGCATCCGGAAATTTTATTTCTGTTTCAGAGAGACTGAAACGGTTTAAACCGGCCAGTGGAAGAAGAACTGTAAAGCATTATCCTACCGGGATCAAAAAGCTGGATCAGATGCTTGGCGGCGGACTTTATGCAGGACTTACTTTTCTCGGCGCAAGACCAGGAATGGGAAAGAGTACCTTTGCGCTGCAGATCGCTTCAGAAATTGCGGCAGCCGGTTCGCCGGTACTGTTTTACTCCCTGGAGATGCCATCTGTCCGTATGGAGGCAAAAATATTAAACCGTGCCATTCATATGCGGTATCCGAACAGCTCCCTGACCGCGGACTGGTTTCTCAGAGAAGAAAACAATACAGGGAAACAGAAAGACTGGAAACTGGTAGAAAAGGTGGGAAAAGAGATCAGCGGCAGTTTTGACAAGATGTACATAAAAGAGCGTAAAAAGCTTTCTGTTTCGGGCCGGGATATCGTTCAGGATGTGGAAATGTTCATGAACGAAAAGAAAGAAAAACCGGTGGTTTTTGTAGATTACCTGCAGATCCTTTCTTCCTGCACAGGAAACAGAAACGCTACAGAGCGGCAGAAAAATGATGAAAATATCAATGAGCTCAGCGGCCTTTCCAACAAGTATGACCTAGCGGTTTTTGTGATCAGTTCCCTGAACAGAGAGTCTTACCGGGAGGAACAGAGATCTCTGAGAATGGATTCTTTTAAGGAGACGGGAGGAATCGAGTACTCTGCAAGCGTGATCCTGGGACTTCAGCCAAGAAATATCCGACAGCCTAAATTTAATTATGAACAGGAAATGTCGAAAGAGATCCGGGAGCAGGAGATTGTTTTTCTGAAACAGAGATATGGTATATCCGGGATGAAGGCGAATGTGAGTGTGGATTTCCATGCTGCGAAGGACCTTTACACAGAAAAAGGAGCATTCGGGAAAAAATCAGCTCAAAATGTTTCACGTGAAACAAAAACGGATAAGAAAAATACGGAGAATGCAAATGCTTTACCGAAAAAGAGCGGGAGTGCTTCAGAAAACACAACATTGCAGGATGTAAAAGCCAATGCAGATTCACTGAAAAATACAGAAACACAAGCCCTGGAAGCAGAACGCCCACAAACTCAAAATGCAAATCTGGAATATCCGGATGATCCGAGAGCACGTCTGGAGGAAGAATTTCGAAGTCTTTTGTAATATTCCGGGAACCGCAACAGAAGAGAGGAAAGAATAACCATGAAAATACCTGATAATATTTACATGAACATATGCAAAGTATTTCAGGAACTATATAAAAATAAATTTGTACCGAATGAACTGAATATCGCCGAGGTAGGCAGCCGCGGAAAAAATATGACATGCAGATACCGCATTACCGTTCCGGAAGAAATGGAGAGCGTGACATTTTCCTACTATGACGCGGTTGTTTATGATGCGGTCTACACCCTGTACAGAGCAAACTGTTCCAAATTTGCGCTGACAGATTTACTCCGGGTAATGTCCGGAGACGAGAAGGTACGTTTTTACAGCACAAAAGGCAGGATACAGAAAAGAGAGCAGAGGCTTCGGGATTCCCTGGAAAAACTTCGGAATACTACCATCGCCATTGACTACAGTGAAGAGGTACAGATGCGGGAGCTGAAAGATGACAAAGGGAAGCCACTGGAAGGTTTTGTGGCAGATTATCTGCTTCCTGTAGCAGTGGAAAAAAACGGAAAAGCATACTGGTTTCTGGAAGGCAGAGAGCTCCCGGTCTATAAATATGCAGAAGATATCGGGCAGATGATCAGCGTGTCCCGGGAACTGCTTGATCCTGCAGCGCTCCTTAAAACAATATTTCCGGATCAGGAATTTCAGAACAGTGAAGAAGGAAAAAAACTTCTGGAGAATGTAAAGTTTTCAAGTACAGATGAGATGATACTCCTGAAAAGGATCCTGATCCAGCGTCTTGAGATCATGAGAAATTCCAGAAACAATGCAGACGGCCGGCGAATTCGCTACTATGCCATGAAAGCAGATGAGGGAATCCTGCCCATGGCAGATATCCGCAGAGAAAATTTTGAGCAGGATATCCGGTTTGTCAGCGACAGGGGAAAAGTACGGTTCGAGAGCCGGGGCTGGAAGAATAAAGTACATGCGGTAAACAAAAAACTGTGCGCGATCCTGGATATCTACAAAAAATGCGGTTATGTGACAGAATACGAGCTTTTACGAAATGAACCGAGATCTCTGGTGAGAGGGTTGGAGATCCTGGGAGAGATCAAAAAGGTTGAAATCAGAAAAAACCGGGAAACGGAAACATCTGCGGAAAAAACTGCAGAACAGAAATGATTTGTGATATAATCTCCACAGCAAACAAAAGAAAGGAGAAGGGAAAGGGCGGAGTGTGTAAGGGAAAACACTCCGGAGAGTAACTGACAACAGTATAAGATAAACGAAGGAGAAAAAATGAGCGAAAAAACAAAACCCCAGGTAACTGCGGCAGATGACGATTATTCCATGGAAGCAGTGCCGGAAAGTGCGAGAAAAGGGTTCCGCAGCATGTTTTTTGTAATGCTGGGATTTACTTTCTTTTCCGCAAGTATGAGTGTCGGCGCGAAACTTGGAAACGGACTGGATCTGAACGGGTTTGCGGCAGCCTGCGTCATTGGTGGCGTGATCCTGTCCGCATACTGCGGAATTCTCGCGTATATCGGCTCTGATACAGGAATGAGCATGGATCTTCTGTGCAGAAGAGCTTTTGGAAAAAAAGGTTCTTATCTTTCCTCACTGGTACTTGGCCTCACACAGATCGGATGGTTTGGTGTCGGTGTTGCCATGTTTTCCATTCCAACTGCAGAATTACTGGGAATCAATAAATGGGTTCTGACGATCGTGGCAGGTCTTCTGATGACCATTACCGCAGCAACAGGAATGAAAGCGCTGGAGATTGTAAGTACGATTTCCGTACCGCTGATTGTGATCTTGGGGGTATATTCCATGGTAACAGCGGCAGCAGACGGCGGTGGCCTGGCGGCAGTATTTAATCAGTCTGCAGGATCAATTACTTTATTTACCGGTGTGGGATATGTAATCGGGTCTTTTATTTCCGGTGGTACGGCAACCCCGAATTTTATCCGTTTTGCGAAGAATAATAAAGTTGCCGTATGGACAACCGTGATCGCATTTTTCCTTGGAAATACCCTGATGTTCTGTTTCGGAGCTATCGGCGGCGCGTTTACAGGAAAAGATGATATCTTTTATGTTATGATTGCACAGGGCCTTGCGATTCCGGCAATTATCGTGCTGGGAGCCAATATCTGGACAACCAACAACAATGCACTGTACACCGGCGGTCTTGCAATCTCGAACATCACCAATGCAAGAATGAAGATCGCTACCTGTATTTCCGGTGTGATCGGTACAGCACTTGCGATCTGGTTATACTATAACTTCACAGGATGGCTGAATATCCTCAACTGTGCCCTGCCGCCCATCGGCATCACAGTGATCCTGGATTTCTTCCTTCGCCGTGACAAATACAGAGAAAAAAATGTACCGCTGCAGACAGCCAACTGGTTTAATCTGGCAGGTGTTGTGGCGGGTGCGGTAGCTGCCAACCTGATCCATGCAGGAATTGCGGCAGTAAATGCCATGGTAGTGGCAGCAGTGTTCTATCTGATCGGATTTGCGGTAACAAAACAGAAATAATCCTCAAAAACAGGCGAATGTATCTTTTTGAAAACATCTATTGAAATGTAAACATGCACTATAGTAACAACGTAGATACTATAGTGCATGTTTTTTTGCTGCTCTGCATTCAACGCAGAGCAGCAGTCAGGAGCAGAAATGCAGAAAATAAAATACGATAAAGTACGACAATTGGATAAAATCGTATTCCTTGCGCTGGGGCTTATTCTGGTAGCTTTGGTTATTCAGATGGCGATTCTGAACTGGATCAATAACAGGAATATATCGAAAATGTCAGAGGTATTGCTGGATCGTGTAGTCAACGTGATTGAGAAGAATGAACAAGACGAGAAGGATATGATAGCTTCTCTGAAAGAGGACTATATTGTGCGTGCCAAGGCAGTGGCCTATATTATCAATGCGAATCCGGAAGCAGATGGAATATTTCAAACCAATGCTGGAAGATAAAACTCTTACCATGTGTCAGGATGTCACGCCGAATACCTCCGAGGGAAAAAAGATCATGTATGCCATTACCTGGGATGAAACCGGTACCCGTATGATCCAGGTTGGGATTGAACCGGTGCGGCTTCTGAATGAGGTGAAGCAGACATTCGAATGTATGAAGCAAAAGAAAAATATTATAGCGTAGAAGGCAGAGACAGAAGAAAATAAAAATACCGGCAGGTGAATGAGTACATAAAAAACTCATTTATCTGCCGGTATTTTGTTATTAAGGCTGTTTTTCGTCGATCATGGAGAGATATTCATAAATCGGATGAAAATCGCGGTCGCTGCACTGGCGGTAATATTGCAGGAAGATCCTTTCCATGATATTGGGAATCTGTGTTTCAATCGGCTCGAACAATATGATCAGATATTGCATGGAACTGTAGCGGGTACAGATATCCACGCGGCGGATTTTTTCACAGATGGCCTGCTCCATGCATTTCAGAGCGTGCTCAATGGCTTCGATGTTAGGCAAGGTATCAATGACTGTCTCCATGGTAACCATGACGAGGTAACAGCGGCAGTTACTGCGGTTGACAAGCTGGCTCATGTATTCATAATGGCGGGCAAAATCACGGTAATTCAGATCAAGTGCACCACGGTAGCTGCCACTTTCACGGAGAGAGTTCGCGATCAGCTTCAGATCTTTTCCAACGCTTGAGCTGGAAAGATCTCTGCGGTCCATCTGCTGATAGAAGAAAAACTGATTTTTACCATTTTGTTTTACGTAGTACAGTGTCTTATCTGCCTTTAGGTAGCAGCTTTCGAAGGAGTCCTCACAGGTGCACATGCAAAGGCCGGCAGAAAGTGTTGCGCACTGGATTTCCACATCGTTTTCGATAATGGAATGAAATTCCTGAAAAAGTTTGTGCATCTGTTCTGCAACTGTTTCATGAGAAACATCCGGCATGAAAATGAGAAATTCATCTCCGCCAAGACGGCTGGCAATGCCATGTCCTGTGTACTTGGCGAGCATATTGCCCAGAAGTTTCAGTGCCCGGTCTCCGGCGGTGTGGCCATAAATGTCATTGATCCGTTTGAGATTATCCATATCAAGGAAGATCAGGCAACCATTATGTTCCTGCATAAGTTCCGCAGCGAGACGTTCACCGAGGCTCCGCATGGGAAGCCCTGTGAGAAAATCGTAATTCTTGGTATCGGCCTGTGCCTTGATAGTAGTTACTACATCAGAGATGAACTTGCTGACGGTAAGCTGCATATCAGGAAAATTGTAGGAATCCGTATCTTCTGAATCGGAATCCCATTTTGGCAGCCGGTTTTCATCCATCAGTTTCAGGAATATATCGGTGATTTCAGGATCAAACTGAAGACCGCGGTTTTTGCGGATCTCTTCGTAAATGACATCACGGGAAAGTGCACTGCGGTAAATACGCCGGGAACTCATAGCGTCATAGCTGTCAGCCATGGCAACGATCCGTGCGTGAACAGGAATCTCTTTTCCGGCAAGTCCATCAGGATATCCATTGCCATCGTAACGTTCGTGATGGCCGCGGGTAACTTCGAGAACATGGGGAAGAAGAGTAACGTCTTTCAGGATCTCAGCACCAATAACAGGGTGCTTCTTAATAAGGCTGTATTCGTCATCTGTAAGCCGGGATGGTTTATTCAGGATTGAATCCGGAATACCGATCTTGCCGATATCATGTAAAAGTGCAGAATGTTTCAGTACCTGTATCTCTTCCGGTGACCAACCCAGTTCAGAGGCGATCAGTGCGGCGTATTCAGCAACCCGGTAAGAATGTCCACGGGTGTACTCATCTTTGGCTTCAATGGTTGTGGAGAGTGTCTGCATCATCTGAAGAGACATTTTTTCGGTTTGTTTTCGCCTTTTTTCAAGTTCGATCTGATGTCGCTGGATTTCTGTATCCTGGACATTTTTTAAGGTTCTTATAATGTTGACAAAAAGCAGGATCAGCATTCCGATTCCCATAAAAATTCCGGACAGGGATGTTACAAAATATACGGAGATCCCTTCAACGCAGGTACATATGATGGAGGTAAGCAGACCTAGCAGAAGAATACGGTCTGCCTTATTCTGCCCGGCCCGTATATATTGAAAAAGATGTATAAATATAAGGATAAGTGTAAATGCAAGGAGCAGCTGCCCAACGGGAAGCGTTTCCATATAATCTGCTTTTTTCGTTACAGCCAGAACAGAACAGGCTGCAAAATTGGCAAGTGCGATCCAGCCGAGACATGCGTAAGAACGGTGGTGCTGCTCTTTCTGTATGCTGTCCGCATAAAGGATGATCGGAAGCGGGCTTAACAGGATCATAACGAAACACAGAGATCCCAGGGCGGAAGCGTTGGGAACCAGGAGCTGACGCATTTTTGATTCTCCAAGCATCCATATGGCACCCATGACCATACACCATCCCAGATATTCCATATCAAATCTTTTTTTGTATACCATTCCAAGGGCAAAGCTGAACAGAATGGAAATAATCCCGGAAAACAGAATAAAAAAGGCAATACCGGTGGACAATCCATATTCAGCGAAAATGGAAAGCCAGATATCGGATTTATTTCCACAGTAAATGGTATTTACAACCCCGGAATAATTGGAAGTATATGTAGTCAGCTCAATGCGGAGCTGTTTTCCGGCATCGCTGGAAGAAACCGGACAGAATATATAACGGCTGGCAGAATTTTTGCCGGCCAGCCGGGTTTCACGTGTACTGTAACTGGTGCGGAGTTCATTATTAATATAGACGTTTACATCCTGCAGGGAAGAACGGATGGCGATGTCCGTTTCCTGGAGAGTGTCCGGAAGCTGTGAGATGAGGACCATTGTTTCACCGGCAGGAACTTTGTATTTTCCGGGAACAGTAATTTTCTCGGAAGTTCCGTCAGATTTCTGCCAGATAAAGGTACCGGAATAAATAACGGGACCGGAAGACATTTCCTGAGAACGCTCATCTGCACCAAAAAACTGCATGAAAAGGAACCAGCCCAAAATGGCGATCATCAGGATATAAAAAAGGTATCGTTTTCCTCTGTCGAGGGTAAAGGCTTTTTCTTTCATAGGATATCCTCCTTGCGTCTGGGAGTTCAAAGTATGAGGGATAGTCACCTGATTATAGCTTTATTATAACAGAAGAAGTATTATAGCGGTTGTAATATTTGAGGTTTCGTACTAAAATAGTAAATAAGGTATAAATTGCCGTATAAACGGCAGAAAATGCACTATGACATAATTAAATGCACATAAGCACCCCCTGTTTTAACCGAATCAAGTAAGTCCCCTGCTTCAATTGCGAAAAGCAATAAGCAGTGAGTGGGGATTTGCACAAAACTGCAGGACAGGGGATGTGACTGTGTTTATGAGCATGTAGCATAGCGGAATGGAATGTCCGCTTTATGAGGGATTATGGAGTGAATTATAGCTATGATATATGCGGTTTTACTATGCAATAAAGAATGGAACATCGTGAAAATAAAGCAAAACGTATCGGGGCTGTCTTTGAAACCGGGTGACTGTCTGGCGGATGTGGTGCAGGATGCAGATGAGCTTACAGAAAACGATGAGAAGCAGTATTCGCTGTTTCTGACATTCAGAGAAAACGGGATGACATTATCAACTCTTGTACGGAGCTTTCAGGAGGGGAATCTGGTCATCCTTTCTCATGTCCGGAGTGATGCGGATTTTGTAGAATTTAATAATGAATACCTGGATTTTGTGGAATGGGTGGAGAATCATCTGGAAGGCTTTTATCATAGTGAATATTTTCAGATCCAGAAACTGAATAATCAGCTGATCGATTCGCAGAGAGCTTTGATCCGAAGTAAGAGAAATCTTGAAATGGCACTGGAAGAAAATAAAAAGATAAACCGGAAAATATCCGAAGCCAGACAGGCTGCAGAACAGGCGAGCCGGTCAAAAACGCAGTTTCTGGCAAATATGAGTCATGATATCCGGACTCCGATGAATGCAATTGTTGGATTAACGAAACTTATGCAGTATAGTCTGAATGATCCGGAAACTCTGGACAGTTACATTCAGAAGTTACAGTCTTCCAGCGAGTATCTGCTTGGACTGATCAATGATATTCTGGATCTGAGCAAGATTGAGAGTGGTTCCATAGAATTAAAAAAAGAGTCTATGAATCTCAGAAAAGTGGCGGAACAGATTGCCGCGATCATTCGCCCGAATGTACTGTCCGGTGGAAAGAAGTTCAGGATTTCTGAGGAGTCTTTCTGCCATGAGCATGTGCTGGGAGATTCGATCCGTATTCGTCAGGTATTGATGAATTTATTATCAAATGCTGTGAAATATACACCGGAAGGCGGAGAGATCAGCCTGCGTGTAGAAGAATTATCCAGTGATAAAAAATATGCGAAATACAGATTTACAGTGGAAGATACCGGAATAGGAATGACAGAAGAGTTTTTGCAGCATATTTTTGAGCCTTTTGCACGAGCTGAAATGCTGGAAAGGGAGATTCAGGGGACCGGTCTTGGAATGGCGATCACGAAGAGTATTGTAGATTCCATGAGGGGAACCATAGAGGTCTATAGCACCATAGGAAAAGGCAGCCGGGAACGAAGCGGAAGACAGTATGGAAGAAACAAAAGGTTCGATCCTCAATGGCATGCATTTTCTCTGTGCGGAAGATAATGATCTGAATGCGGAAATCCTGAGGTCCATGTTGGATCTGAAGGGAGCGTCCTGTGTGATCTGCTCCAATGGCAAACAGGTTGTGGAGGCTTTTGAGGAGTCAGAACCAGATCAGTATGATGCAGTTCTGATGGATGTGCAGATGCCGGTAACGAATGGTTATGAAGCGTCCAGAAGGATCCGCACCAGCAGGAGACCTTTTGGAAAAACGATTCCGATCATAGCGATGACGGCAAATGCATTCTCGGAAGATGTGAATCGAAGCCTGAAAGCAGGAATGGATACACATGTTTCGAAGCCGATCGACCTGGAGCTTCTGGAAAAAGAACTCTGGCGTCTGAAAAAATCAAATAATTACCAGGGGGCAAACGGATGAGTTTATTATGGATGGATTACGAAGCTGAATTTGACAATCTGGTGGATACAGCCAACCAGTATGAAATGGAAGACAATCCGGAATATTTTGCAAAACTTACAAAACGTATAAAAAAGATCGTCTACAGAGATACCCGGTATAATGTGGATTTCCTGTACACGGCATATGTGCTGAAAGACGAGAAGATCATAGAAGATTATGCAGTGTGGCTGTACCAGCTGATGGCATCGGTACTTAAGGACAGAACACGTATCCAGAGTATGGAATATGTCATAAAACATCTGAACTACATAAAAAAAGCCTTGGAGCAGACAGTCAGCCAGGACAAAATATCAAACCTCCAGCATCTGATCGAATGTGCGCAGAACAGTATCCGGGCACAGGTTCCGGCAGATAACCGCGAGGAAGCGGAGAAAAAAGGGATTGATTACGCTCCGACGAAATCAGCCTATGAAAGCGACATACAGGAATATATGGAGGCTCTTTTCAGTAAAGATATGCGCCGGGCGCTTCAGCTTGTTCAGAAATTTACAGAAAGAGGAATACCTGCAACTACGATCTACGTAGAGATCCTGGCCGAGAGTATGAGGCGAGTGGGGGAATTGTGGCATACAGCAAGAATCAGCGTAGATGAAGAACATTATTGTACGTCTGTAACACAGATGGCTATGGCACAGATGTATCCGGCTATTTTTTCATAGGAAAGAAAAAACAAAACGATCCTCTGCGCCTGTCCGGGGACAGAACTTCACGAGATCGGAGCAAGAATGGTTGCGGATCTTTTTGAGAATGATGGCTGGGATGGGATTTTTCTTGGGGCAGCAGTGCCGGAGGATGCCATGCTGGAAGCAATCCGTTCAGATAAGCCGGATCTGGTAGCGCTGTCTGTGACAATGCCGCAGCATCTGCTTACCTGTGCAGAACTTGTAGAGGCGATCAGAAGAGAATTTAAAGGTACTGGTCTGGGGCTTTCGATTGTAAAACGGATCATTGAGGAAATGGGTGGAGAGATCCGCGTAGAAAGTGAGCTGGATATAGGCACAAAATTTTCCTGGGATCTGACATTTCCAATTGATAAGGCAATCAATGAAAGGGCAGAAAATATTCCAGACAGGATAGTGACTCTGAGAGGAATCCGTGTACTTGCAGCAGAAGATAACAGCCTTAATTCTGAAATCCTTAAGTTTATTCTGGAAGATATGGGAATAAATGTGAATCTTGTAGAAAACGGGGAACTGGCAGTAAAAGCATTCGAAGAATCCAGGCCGGGAGAGTATGCTATGATTCTTATGGATATCATGATGCCGGTTATGGATGGATATGAAGCAAGCCGTATCAT
This sequence comes from Blautia sp. MSK.20.85, assembly GCF_013317245.1. Classification (NCBI taxonomy): domain Bacteria; kingdom Bacillati; phylum Bacillota; class Clostridia; order Lachnospirales; family Lachnospiraceae; genus Blautia; species Blautia sp. MSK.20.85. The sequence continues at coordinate 61,192 of NZ_JAAIUN010000014.1, read as the reverse complement.
CCGAAATATGAAACGGCCAGATGCTGCAAAGATCCCGATCATTGCGCTGACTGCCAATGCTTTTGCGGAAGATATTGTCCGATCATCGGAAGCGGGAATGGATGCTCATATTACAAAGCCGATTGATGAGAATAAATTAAAAGAGTGTATGCTGCGGCTGCTTGCAAGTCGATGAGATACCTGGAAAAATATAATGTTTCACGTGAAACATACGAAGAAGTCCGGAGAAATCCGGGCTTTTTTTTTCGAGAAAAGTGTGAAGTGAACAGGAACGATTGTGGCTATGAGTGAGCTGCAAAACGGAATAAGAATGTCCGGTTTATATATAGATGTGGTATAATGCAGGTAGTGACTGCGGAGTAAAAATCATATATCTTTGCAGAATGGGAGGTAACATGAATATACAGATTTTTGGAACAAAAAAGAACTTTGACAGTAAGAAAGCAGAGCGTTATTTCAAGGAGCGCGGAATCAAATATCAGTTTGTCGATATGAAAGAAAAAGGCCTGAGCAAAGGAGAATTTACCTCGGTGTGTCAGGCAGTGGGCGGATATGAGAAGCTGATCGATGAGAAATGTAAAGACAGGGATCTTCTGGCTCTGATCAAATATATTGCGGAGGAAGACCGTGCAGAGAAAATCCTGGAAAATCAGAAAGTTCTGAAGCTTCCGATTGTCAGAAACGGCAAACAGGCAACAGTCGGCTATGAACCGGATATCTGGAAAAACTGGAAATAAAAGATTACCGGACATTTTGCAGAAAGCAAAAATAAATAAAATCGAAAGAGAGGAATACCCATGAGTAAAATTGTAAATATCACATCAAAAGAAGATAAGGATCAGAAACTGCAGGATATTGCGAATTCACTGCAGGAACTGAAAGATGTTATGGCTGAGGTGATCGAGGCATATGAAGAAGACAATGCAGACAGTCGAAAAATGGATACGCTGACAGAAGCACTGGATGCGCTGGAGGATGCCTATGAGGCAGTCAGTGATGTGCTGCTGGAGGAATTATAAAATATAAACGTAAGGATGCAGATCACAGATGAATTCTATTGTATTCATGAGCATGTAGTGAGCATAGTGAAATATTTGTTTTGCGGCAGATTTCGGAAGGAGGAAGCGAAATGGAAACTATGATCCAGACAGTAATGGGGGATATCACAAAGGTTACAGATGTGGAAGCTATTGTTAATGCGGCAAATAACAGTCTGCTTGGCGGAGGCGGTGTAGATGGCGCGATTCACCGGGCAGCAGGTCCTGGATTACTGGAAGAGTGTCGTACTTTACATGGGTGTGAAACAGGCGAAGCGAAGATCACAGGGGCTTATGATTTGCCATGCAAGTATGTGATCCATACAGTAGGGCCAATCTGGTGGGGCGGTCTTCGGGGAGAAGCAGAGGCGTTAAAAAATGCGTATTATAATTCACTCCAGGTAGCAGTGGAGCACGGAATCAGAAGCATTGCTTTTCCATCCATTTCCACAGGGGTTTATCATTATCCGCTGGAAAAAGCAGCGTGTATTGCTGTGCAGACAGTAAAGGAATTCTGTGAAACACATCCCGGAAAGATTGAGGTTGTCCGGTTTGTATTGTTTGGGTGGCGTACATTAAAAGTATACGAAAAAGCAGTAGAGGAAATCTGGAGGGAAGTATAAAGCATGCAGTATAAAGTGCTGAAAATCGAAGAAGACATCGATTTTGGCTGCGAAGAACGCCAGCCAGGGGAAAAACTTATGTCCGTTGTTCTGCTGGAGAGAGAAGACGGATGTGAAATGAGTCTGAGACATGATGACGAGCTCTTATATGAAAGAGATATCAATGAGGGAGATCTGGTTACACTGGATGAGAACCGTGAATTGTGGAAGGCGTAGAGCTATGTAGTGAAGAGGATATTTTTATCCGCTGGATTAAAATTTCACGGCTTTTACCGAAGTGATCAGGGTGAAAACATTTGCAAAAAAAATGTTTTCAGATATTCTTGACAGCTTCAGTAGGAAAAAGTAAAGTATAACGTGGAAATTGCTGAAAGGAAATATCTGAGATATGAAGAAAAAAGCATTTAAGGCAGCCTTTCCGTATACTTTGCCTATCTGTGTGGGGTTCCTTTTTCTGGGAATGTCTTATGGTTTTATGATGCGAAGCAAGGGATTTTCCTTTGTATATCCATTATGTATGAGCTTTTTTATCTATGCGGGGTCCATGGAATTTGTTACGGCAAATCTGCTTTTGTCAGCATTTAATCCGGTGTATGCGTTCTTTCTGACACTGATGGTAAATGCAAGACATCTGTTTTACGGAATTTCCATGCTGGAGAAATATAAGAATACAGGATGGAAGAAGTTTTATCTTATTTTTGGAATGTGTGACGAGTCATTTACAGTCAACTGTACCGTAGATCCTCCGGAAGATGTGGACAGAGGATGGTTTATGTTCTTTGTAAATGCGCTGAATCAGTTTTACTGGGTGACAGGAGCTACAGCAGGAGCACTTCTGGGATATGTGATCCATTTCAATACAAAAGGTATTGATTTTGTTATGACAGCATTGTTTGTGGTAATGTTTATCAATCAGTGGGAAGAGGCAGAGAATCACAAACCGGCGCTGATCGGAGTTGGATGCTCAGTGATCTGCCTGGTGATTTTTGGAAGCGGGAATTTTATTCTTCCGGCTATGGCATCGATTATCTTATGTTTCCTGGGAATGAAACGATATCATGCGAGACAGCAAAAAGAGAGGATACAGGGATCAGAAGAATCTCCATCATAGAGAAGAATTCGAATGTAAAGATCCGGGCGTAGCCAGGGCAGGAGGAAGAAAAAAATGACGATGACAATAACACAGCAGATTATTACCGTTGCAGTAGTGGTGCTGGGAACGATGACAACACGTTTTCTGCCCTTCCTTATTTTTCCGGAGGGAAAAGAACCACCGGCTGTGATCACATATCTGGGGACAGTGCTGCCGTATGCAGTGATCGGACTGCTGGTGGTGTACTGCCTGAAAGATGTTCCGGGAAGCGGCCATTATGGGATACCGGAACTGATTGCCATTTTGTTTATCGTGGCACTGCATAAATGGAAAAAAAGCACTCTGCTCAGTATAGGCGGCGGTACGGTGCTTTATATGGTACTGGTGCAGACGATATTCGGGTGATCGGAATACGCAGAAAATTATAATGATAATAAGACATGAGGTAATGTATGGAGAATATGTTATCGCATGTCTTTTTTTGTTTTGTGGGTGGGGACTTGCTTGTATCAGGAGGAGTGCAAGCAAGTCCTGATAAACTGCGGAGCAGTTATTTGGTGTAGAGCTGCGTAGCGAAGCGGATTGCGAATATCCGCTTGACATGCGACGATTGGGCAAAAAAGAAGCGTGTACGTAATACACGGACAAATGTGTTTTTTGCTTACTGAAATATATCTGGAATTTTACGGCTTTTTGGTACTTTTAGGGGTCATTTCAGCAGATTTACGGTGCGTTTTTCGGATGCTGTTTCAGGCAGTGTTCAGGGTGCATGTTACGGAAATAACAAAAATGAGTATCTTTTGCATTAATATTGAATAAGAAGATGGAAAGATGGAACATGGATTTATACCATAAATACGCTAATTACAAGAGCTTACACATCATATCTGAAATGCCATAAAATGTGAATAAATTAACACATAATTTTAAAAATATACTCAAAATATAACCATACTATATTGACAAAAGTAAAAAGAAATGATAATCTGTGACCAGAACAAAACGAGAACGACAGAAATTGAAAAAATAAAAAGATAAACACGAAAGGGGTATCTTGAAAATGGCTGAGATCAAGAAAATGGGTTACTGTGTAAACGGTGAGTGGAAAGAGTCAAAAGCAGAGAAATACATGGATGTTACAGATTCCAGTACAGGTGAGGTGATCGCGCAGGTTCCTTGTTGTACACCGGATGAGGTAGAAGAGGCGATCGCTTCCGCGCAGGCTGCATTCCCGGAATGGTCCTCACTTTCTCTTGCAAAGAGACAGCAGTATATGTTCAGATGGAGAGACGTTCTTTATGCTCATAAAGAAGAACTTTCCGTACTTTGCGCAAAAGAGCTTGGAAAGAACATCAAAGAGGCAAGAGGAGATGTTCAGAAAGCGATCGAGCCTACAGAAGAGGCATGTGCACTTCCGACAATGATCCAGGGCGATGCTGCAATGCAGGTAACTACAGGATATGACACAGCTACATATCGTAAACCACTTGGAGTAACTGCTGGTATTGTTCCGATGAACTTCCCTGCAATGATCCCATGGGGCTGGATGGTTCCGCTTTCCATCGCATGTGGAAATACAGTAGTACTGAAAGCAAGCTCTCAGACACCGCTGACAGCTATGAGAATCATGGAGCTGTTCTATACAGAGGGTGGATTCCCGAAAGGTGTTGTAAACCTTGTAACATGCAGCCGTGTAGAGGCTGATATCCTTCTTACAGATGAGAGAGTAAAGGCTGTTACATTTGTAGGTACAACAGGTGTTGGTAAACAGGTATATTCCAAAGCAGCAGCTCATGGCAAACGTGTTCAGGCACAGTGTGAGGCAAAGAACCATGCACTTGTACTTGAGGACTGCAACCTTGAGGCTACTGTTAATGCGATCATCAACTCCACATATGGATGCGCCGGTATGAGATGTATGGCTCTTCCGGTTGTATGCGTGCAGGAGAGTATTGCAGATGAGTTTGTTTCCCTCCTTAAGAAAAAAGCAGAAGCCATGAAACTTGGATGTGCATATGATGAAGCTACAGATCTCGGTCCTGTAGTAAATGCAGGCCATAAGGAGAAGATCTGCAACTGGATCCAGAAAGGTATCGATGAGGGCGCAGAGCTTGTACTTGACGGACGTAATGTAGTAGTTCCGGGATATGAGAACGGATTCTTCGTAGGACCGACAATCCTTGATCATGTAACACCTGAGATGACAGTAGGAAACCGCGAGATCTTCGGACCGGTAACCTGCATCAAACGAGTAAAAGATTATGAGGAAGGTATTGCGATCATGAATGCCAACCCATTTGCAAACGGTTCCTGTATCTTTACACAGAGCGGATATTACAGCCGTAAATTCGCTATGGAGACAGACGGCGGTATGGTAGGAATCAATGTAGGTATCCCGGTTCCGACCGCATACTTCCCATTCTCCGGAAATAAAGATTCCTTCTTCGGTGATCTGCATGTTCTCGGAAAAGACGGATATCGTTTCTTCACAAGAGCAAAAACAGTTACAACACACTGGTTCGATGAAGCTGCCGGAAAGAGAAAAGTCGGCACATGGGAAGGAAGTACTGAGGCATAAGAAAGCTTCGAAAATAAATCCATGACACTGTAAGGCAGACCATGTAAAGTCTGCCTCTCAGATAAAATCCTCTAATGAGATGAGCATATTCAAAAACGGTGCATCTGCTGAACTCCTGGCAGGTGCACTGTTTTTGCCTGGCTGAATATCTGAATGGTTTTGCGGCGGATCATAAAAAAGTGTATCGGTGACAGAAATAAAGGATGTCACCGATACACTTTTTTGGTGCGTATGTTTTGTGCGTATGCTACCGGACTGGCGTATCTTACGGTATGCGGCTCATGATGAAAAGATCAGTCGATCGTCATAACACGGATGCCGTGTTCCTGGCAGAAATTATCGTATTCTTCCGGAAGTGCCTGGTCGGTTACGATGGCGTCCAGTTTTTCCATTGGAGAATAGGTCATAAGTGAGATCCGGCCGAACTTGGAATGGTCAGCAAGAAGGATCATGCTGTTGGCGTTCTCTGCAATGGCTTTCTTTGTGATGTATTCTTCGGCACTGGCGTTGGTGAGTCCGCTCTTCATCGTTACGCCTGTGCAGGCCATAAAAGCCATGGAAATGTTGTAAGTCTGCAGATAATCGTTGATATCAGGACCTGTGAAAGACAGGGTCTTGCGGTTCAGTCTTCCGGGAACGGAAATGATATCCAGGTTCGGATAGGATGCTGCCTTGTTGAAGATAAGCAGGCTGTTGGTAAGGATCGTGCAGTGCTTATCCGCAATAAAATCAACCAGATTCAGACAGGTTGTACCGGTATCGATATAGATGGTGTCGTCTTCTGCCACAAGTTCTGCGGCACGGCGGCAGATTTCTTTCTTTTCTTCAGGAAAACGTCCGCCACGCTCTTCGTAAGACAGAAGGGGGAGAGTCTGTGGAGTTTCAAGTGCTGCGACACCACCGTATACTTTCATGATACTGCCGCGTTTCAGAAGGATGTCGACATCTCTTCTGATGGTGTTTTTGGATACGTTAAATTTCTCACATAATGTATCGAGAGAAGCGTTCTTATGCTCCAGCACATATTCTTCGATCATGTCCAGTCGCTGTGATTTCATAGAGGTCTACCTTCTTTCTATTGGTTAAGTCTTGGTTATATTTTATCATAAAAGAAGGCGGAGATAAAGTGTTTTTATGAGAACATACCAAAAAAATTGAACGCAGATCCTGTGCGGGACCTGCGTTCAGAAATGACTGGTGTAAGAGCATTGCAGATGATCAGTTTATATCGGGGATTATTTTCCGAAAAACAGTTCCATATCTTCTTCCACGCTGCTAATTCCTGCAATACCAAAATTGTTAACCAGAATTTTGGTTACATTTGGAGAAAGGAAGGCCGGAAGTGTTGGTCCAAGGTGAATATTTTTTACCCCGAGGGAAAGCAGCGCCAGGAGAACGATCACGGCTTTCTGCTCATACCAGGCAATGTTGTAGATGATCGGAAGCTCATTGATATCCTCAAGGCCAAAAACTTCCTGAAGTTTCATGGCGATCACTGCAAGGGAATAGGAATCGTTGCACTGGCCTGCATCCAGAACTCGTGGGATGCCGTTGATATCTCCCAGATTCAGTTTATTGTAGCGGTATTTTGCACAGCCTGCGGTGAGGATCACGGTGTCTTTTGGGAGCGCCTGGGCAAAATCGGTGTAGTAGCTTCGGGATTTTGCCCGGCCGTCACAGCCTGCCATGACTACGAATTTACGGATGGCACCGGATTTTACGGCATCTACGATCTGATCTGCCAGGGCGATCACCTGATCATGGGCAAAACCACCGACAATTTCACCATGCTCGATTTCGGTTGGAGCTGCACAGCGTTTGGCGTGGCTGATGATTTGTGAGAAATCTTTTTTGCCGTCAGGCCCGGGTGTGATGTGGGTGCAGCCTGGATAACCGGTAGCACCTGTGGTGTAGATCCGGTCTTTGTAGCTGTCCTTTGGCGGAACGATGCAGTTGGTGGTCATGAGGATGGGACCGTTAAAGCTTTCGAATTCTTCTTTCTGTTTCCACCAGGCGTTTCCATAGTTTCCTGCAAAGTTCGGATATTTTTTGAACGCCGGATAGTAGTGGGCCGGAAGCATCTCAGAGTGGGTGTAAACGTCAACGCCGGTTCCTTTTGTCTGTTCAAGCAGCATTTCCAGATCGTGAAGGTCGTGGCCGGAAACCAGGATTCCGGGATTTTTGCCTGTGCCGATATTTACTTTTGTAATTTCCGGATTTCCGAAAGTTTCGGTGTTTGCCTGGTCGAGAAGGGCCATTCCACGGACACCGAATTTTCCGGTTTCCAGAGTGAGAGCGGTCAGTTCCTCTGCTGTGAGACTGTCGTCCAGAGTTTTTGCCAGGGTGCTCTGGATAAAAGCATCCAGTTCCGGATCTTCACGGAGAAGTGCGTTTGCATGGCTGGTGTAGGCGCAGAGTCCTTTCAGGCCGTAGGTGATCAGCTCGCGGAGGCTTCGGATATCCTCATTCTTTGTAGACAGAATGTTGGTGACATATCCCATGGACTCGTAATCCGCAGGGCTTTCCGGGTGCCAGAGTGCGGCAGCGGGAAGGCTTTTTCTGTCAGAAAGCTGAGAGAGAAGCTGTTCTTTGGCCGAAAGGGTTTCGCTGATCTTTGCAACGATGGAATCTTTGTCGAAATTTGCGTTTGTGATGGTGGTGAAAAGATTCCGGATCACCATATGATTGATATAGGAAGGGATTTCCCGGCCTTCGCCCCGAAGTGCGGTGGTGATGGCGGAAAGTCCCTTTGTTACGTAAACGAGAAGATCCTGCATGGCAGCTACGTCAGGCTTTTTGCCGCAGACACCGGAGATGGTGCAGCCGGAACATCCGGCGGTTTCCTGACACTGATAACAAAACATTTTTGGTTCCATAAAGTATACCTCCTGTGGTAAGTGGGTGGGCCTTTGAAAATAAAGACCTGCTTTTTTTAGTGTGGTTTATTTTGGATTTTTTATCCCTGAAGTCATTGGAAAAGGCTGCATCGCAGTGTTCTCAGATGTGAATCTCTGTGTCAGACGGAAACTCTGGAGTCAGAGGGGAATGTATCTCTGATATGGAACACAGATCTGGATATCTGGTATGCTTTCAGGTGATGGAGAAAGGATAGCATGTGCCGGTGGAAAAATCGGTAACATATGATACGAAAAAAGACCTTGACGGAATTCTTTTTTAAATGTAATATGAAAACGGTTTTCAAATTCATATTGATTTAACCAAATCAAGCAAGTAGCGAAGCGGATTGCGAATATCCGCTTGACGTATGGATGACTGACCGGCCATAAAGCTGTGTATGAAAATACAGACGATGAAAAAATTTGTTATGGAAGGTGCAGTTGACGGAAGAGAGTGAACTATATGGAAGAAAAAATGAAATACAGTACCAGGCAGCAGAAGCTGATCCTGGAGTGTCTGCAGGAATATGGAGATACGTTTTATACGATTGACCAGTTTATGGAGATCCTTCGTGGAAAAGAGATCCGGATCGGAAGGACAACGGTGTACAGAGGTCTGGAGCGTCTGCAGAAAGAAGGGGCTGTGCTGAAAGTTCCGTCTGTGGAGGGAGCACCGGCACAATATCGGTTTATCCGGGATGAGGAACGGAAGAATTATGGTAAGCTTGTGTGCCTGGAATGTGGGCATACGATTCCTCTGCAGTGTGGATGCATTGACCATTTTGTGGGACATGTGCTGGATGAGCACGGGTTTGAGATTGATCAGAGCCGGACGATCTTTTATGGATATTGTGATGAGTGCAGGAGGAAGAAATGAATTTTAACAGAGGGAAGATGGCTGCGGCAGCGGTTCTGGCGGCAACGCTCCTTGTGGTCGGAGGTGTGACCGGTTATGGATTGCACAGGGCCGGAACAGTGGGGCAGCCGTTTGTGGATGATGGCCGGCTGAAAGTGATGGCCAGCTTTTATCCCATGTATGATTTTGCCCGGAAGGTGGGCGGCGATAAGATCCAGGTGAAGGATATGGTTCCTGCGGGAACGGAGCCTCATGACTGGGAACCTGCGGCGACGGATATCCGGAATCTTGAGGATGCGGATGTTTTTGTCTACAATGGCGCGGACCTGGAACACTGGGCGGAAGATGTGCTGGACACTCTGGAAAATCAGGATCTGGTGGTGTCTGAGGCATCGGATGGTGTGGAGCTTCTGGATGGAGGTGAGGATCATGCTCATGGCGATAATGGAAAAGATCCCCATGTCTGGCTGGATCCCATGCGGGCGAAACAGGAGATGGCGAATATTAAGGATGCTTTTGTAAAAGCGGATCCGGAGAATAAGGATTATTATGAAGCGAATTATGAGAAATATGCCGGTGAATTTGACGAGCTGGACCAGGAATTCCGGGATGGCCTGAAAGATACAAAGAGCCGGGATATCATCGTGGCTCATGAGGCGTTCGGATATCTGTGCAATGCCTATGATCTGACACAGCTGGCGATTGAAGGCCTGACACCGGATTCAGAGCCTGATCCTGCCAAGATGCAGGAAGTGATCGAGTATGCGAAAAAATATGACATCCATACCATATTTTTCGAGGAACTGGCAAGCCCAAAGGTGGCGAAGACTGTGGCGAAGGAAGTGGATGCTGTGACGGCTGTGCTGAATCCTATTGAGGGATTGAGTGAAGAAGATATAGAAGCCGGCGAGGATTATTTTTCTGTGATGAGGAAGAATCTGGAGGCATTGCAGAAGGCACTGAACGGAAGCCGTGAGGCAGCAGTTGCTGAGAACAAAGGCTGTTCTGAAATGTAGAACTGCTGTTGCGATAAAAGGAGAAATTATGGGAATTTTGATAGAAAATCTTTCGTTTCACTACACAGGAACGCCAGTGCTGGAGCAGGTGAACCTGGAAGTAAAGGATGGTGATTATGTCATTCTTACCGGTGAAAACGGAAGTGGAAAAAGTACGTTTCTGAAGCTTCTTCTGGGTGAGCTGAAAGCCCAGGAAGGAAGCATTACCGTAAATGGAAAAGATATTTCTGCCACATTTGGAAAGGGAGATCTGGGATATGTTCCGCAGAACAGTATCAGCAGAAATCAGAATTTCCCGGCCACGGTAGAAGAAATCATGATGACAGGCGTGTATTCCTCTTCATGGAAAGCACGTTTTCAGGTGAAAAAAGAGATTCCACGTCTGAAAGCCGCACTTGCGGAGATGGAAATGGAAGAGTTCTGGAAAAGAAGGATCGGAGATCTTTCCGGCGGGCAGCAGCAGAGAGTTATGCTGGCACGTGCACTGGTGGGAAATCCGAAGATCCTGATCCTGGATGAGCCCACCACAGGTATGGATACAGTTTCCGTGAAAGCACTTGCAAAAGTTCTGCAAAAGCGGAATGAGGAACAGGGGCTGACCATTCTTATGGTCACTCACGGAAATTCCAAGGAGTTTAAAGGAGCCAACCGGTTTTTCAAGGCGGAAGAGGGGAGGATTGACGAGTTATGAGTATTTTACAGTATGGATTTATGCAGAGGGCTTTTCTCGTTGGAATCCTTCTGGCTGTGATCACGCCCTGTATCGGGATCACCATTGTTCTGAAACGGATGTCCATGATTGGAGATGCGCTTTCCCATTCTTCTCTGGCCGGTGTTGTGCTGGGACTGATCCTGGGAGTGAATCCGGTAGCCGGTGCGGTAGTGATGTGTATTGTGGCAGCCCTTGGAATTGAAGCGATCCGTAAAAAAATCCCACGGTATTCTGAAGTTGCAATTTCCATCGTCATGTCCGCCGGGATCGGACTGGCAGGTGTGCTGTCCGGTTTTGTGGAAAACGGCGCAAGCCTGAACAGCTTTTTATTTGGAAGTATTGTGTCCATCAGTGAAGGAGAGCTGGCATTGGTAGTTGTGATCAGCGTGCTGGTTCTGGCAGCGGTGCTGTTTTTTTACAGAGAACTGTTTTATATTGGATTTGATGAAAATGCGGCAAGGATTTCCGGCGTTTCCGTGCGGAATATTAATTTTCTTTTTACCATTTTGACGGCGCTGACCGTTTCCATTGCGTCCCGTACGGTAGGAACGCTGATCGTTTCTTCCATGCTGGTGGTTCCGGTGGCATGCGGGATGCAGATGGCGAAAAGTTATAAAGGCACGTTGGTGTGTGCCATTGCTGTGGCGGTATGTACTACGGTTATTGGTCTGTTTCTTTCTTATTATGCGGGACTGAAACCAGGTGGAATGATCGTTCTTCTTGAGGTTGCATGGTTTGTAATTGTGATGGCCGTGAAAAGTTTTAACAAATAAAACACATTTTTCCCACAAAGTAAACACAATTAAAATCTATACTTTGAAGCATCAAAAGGAAACAGAGAAGAAATTTTTTTCCAGGGAGGGACTTAATCATGAATAACAACAGAAAATTAAAAATAAAGAAAATGATGAAAAAAGGTGCAACCATCAGCCTGTGTGCAGTACTTGCAGGTGGCATTGGTGTTGGTGCATATGAAGGTGTGGATTATTTTACAGGAGCACAGTCTGTACAGGCAGCTACAGATAGTTCCGAGAAGCTGACACTTATGAAATCTGATAAAAAGTCAGATAAGAGTACCGAAGATACAACAGATACAAAATCTTCCGATACCAAGGGAAGTCTTGATGTATCCGAGGTTGCTGAGGAGGCAATGCCTTCTGTAGTTGCGATCACAACCAAGTCTGTTCAGGAGGTTCAGAATTATTACAGCATGTTTGGTTCCCAGTATGCGCCAAGCCAGGAGCAGGAAGTTCAGGGCAGTGGTTCCGGTATTATCATCGGTAAGACAAAATCGGAGCTTTTGATCGCAACCAATTATCATGTTGTGGATGGTGCGGATACTTTATCCGTTGCTTTTGCAGATGGAAGTGCTTATGAGGCTACTGTAAAAGGCTTTGATGAGAACGAGGATCTTGCGGTTGTGTCTGTTGCAACCAAAGATGTTTCTAATGACACGATGGATGCGATTTCTGTTGCAAAGATCGGAAGTTCTGATGATCTGAAGATTGGTGAGCAGGTTGTTGCTATTGGTAATGCACTTGGTTATGGCCAGTCTGTTACTACTGGTATTGTCAGTGCAAAGAACCGTAAGACAGATTCTTCAGGTCAGATTGAGTCCAGTGATTCTACAGATAACAGCAGCAGTATCAATAAGGGTGTGAATCTGGTCCAGACGGATGCGGCTATTAACCCTGGTAACAGTGGTGGTGCGCTTCTGAATATGGATGGTGAGGTTGTTGGTATCAACTCTTCCAAACTTGCTTCTACGGAGGTTGAGGGTATGGGTTATGCCATTGCAATCTCTGATGTTGCGGATTCTCTTGAGAATATGATGAATGCCAAGGCAAGGGATAAAGTGGATAATCATGGTATTCTTGGTATCACAGGCAGCACGGTCAGTGATGAGGCTGTTCAGATTTATGGTATTCCGCAGGGTGTGTTTGTTACTGAGGTGACTGAGGGTGGCCCGGCTGATGATGCGGGTATTACCAAGAATATGGTTATTACGGAGTTTGATGGTAAGACCATTACCAGTATTGATCAGCTGGTTGAGCTGCTTCAGTATTATGAGCCGAAGGAAAAGATTGATGTGACGGTTGCGGTTCTGGATGGTAATGAATATAAGAAGAAGACGCTTACTGTGAAACTTGGTAAGGATGATAGTGCTAGTAAGGATAGCTCTGAGGAGAGTGCGGCACAGGATAGTCAGGATTCTCAGGATGAAAGTATCGAAGGTGGACAGGATGGTTCTGATCAGGGAGATGCAAATGCGTTTGCGGATGATGGTGAGGCCAGTCTGTTCAGGGATTTTGAGCAGAATGGGTTGAGGGATTGATACGGAAACCAGTTGTGACAGACATAGATGAGCATGTGAGATAGATATACATATAAAAATGAAGGCTTCGTGGCTGACCCGGGATTGGGTGGCTGCGGAGTCTTTTTTTGTGTGGGGGTGTGGGGCGGATAAGGGACGCCCGTGAGGCGTGTGCTGCCTGTCGCCGGGGCTTCGTCGGGGGCTGGCTTCTAAGACGCTGGAAATCTGCTAAAACCGTTTTCCAAAAGTCCGAACTCGCTTCGCTCAAACAGCGAACTTTTGAAAAACAACGCAGATTCCCACCGCCTAAGAAGCGCTCCCCTCCTGCAGAGTCCGGCGACAGGCAGCACACGCCTCACGGGCTGGCTTTTCCGGGCGGGATGGGAGAGTGGTGAAGTGGTAGTGTGGTTCAGGAGGAATGGTTGAGTGGTTTCCCGGGAGTTGGATGAGCCATCAGCGCTGCGCTGGACGGCTTTTATCGCATACGGAATCTCAGGAGTTCCCAGCGGGAGGTTACGTTGGTTTTTCGGAAGATGTTCTGCAGGTGTTTCTGTAGGGTGTTTTCGCGGATGCCGAGAGACCCTGCGATTTCGTCGTTGTTGCGGTACTGGTAGATCTGTTCGGCAATCTGGAGTTCGCGGTTTGTGAGGTGGCAGGTGTTTTTCAGGCGGGCGAGGGTTTGTTTGAGGTCGTTGGTCTGGGGCAGGCTGTGGGTAATCTGGTAGAGGACGGCGTTTAAGTGCATGCCGATGGCCTGGAGGTAGAACATGTCTTCATTGGTGAAAGGGCCGTCTTTTTCGGTGCGGAAGAGGGTGAGGATTCCCAGGAGTTCCTGCTGGTAGACACTGGCGTATTGCATGGAGTCGAAGATGTTGTATTTGCGGTAGCAGTGGACGTAGAGGGGGGAGTTGAGGCGCTGCTGGTCTTCCAGGAGATCGCTTTCGCGGACGAGGCGGGGTTCCCGGGAGTGGAGGAGCCAGAGGAGGTGGTCTTCGTCTGCGACCTTCATGTATTCGTTTTCTGCTTCAGTGAAGGCTTCGGGGATGCAGATTGGGGTGGTGAGGCGGATGGTGTCCGGATCTTCGGTGGTTTCGTGGAGGAGGATGCTGGCGTAGCTGTAGGGGATGACCATTTTCAGGCGGAGCAGGAATTTTGCTTTGATTTCGTTAAGGCTGGTGCAGGAATAGAGATCGTAGATCATGTCGTTGATCATAAGAAAGGTGTTTTTTTCCATGGTTTTTCTCCTTTTTTTGGTACAGTGGTTGCTGTTTTTTAGTTACAAAGAGATCAGGGTTATGGATATGCAGTGGATTGTAACCGTAATGTTTGTCTTATTTTTGGATAAATCTTACTGGTTTTCCAGATTTGTGAGTACTGATTTCATTTGAAGTTAGTATACTATCACATATACTTAAAATCAAGTATATATACTTAAAAAACATTAATTTAACTACCGAAATTAAGCATTGTACCAGAGTGTGAAAAATAATAGTATATCAGTATCAAAATAATAAAAAACACGAAACGTACGATGGTGTATTGATTGCGGAAACGCAATGAATACGCCATTTTTTGTTTCACGAAAAAGTCTGTTGATGCAAAGGGGCATATCCGTTTAACGGGTATGCCTCTTTCTGGTTTACAGAAGGAAAGGGGAGAAAAAAATGAATACTGGACTGATTGCAATTTTTATTCTTCTGGTTATTATCGTCGGTGCGATCGCAACCAGGAGATGTGTGGAATTTCTGATCGGAGGTTCTCTTCTGGCGGCCATATTCATGTATGGGAAGGATTTTCTGCCGCAGTGGTGTACGCTGATCCAGGATGTGCTTGCTGAAAATGTATGGATCGTTCTGGTGTGTGGTCTGTTTGGAAGTCTGATCGCTCTTCTTCAGGAGTCGAAAGGCACTTTTGGTTTCCAGAAACTGGTTTCGAAGTTCTGTAATACCGAGAGAAAAACCCTTCTTACTACTTTTGTTATGGGTATCCTGATCTTTGTGGATGATTATCTGAATGTGCTTTCCATCGGCGTCTGCATGAAAGGTGTCTGCGACAAACGTAAGATCCCGAGAGAGGCGCTGGCTTATATGCTGGATGCCACCGGTGCTCCGGTGTGTGTACTGCTTCCGTTTTCTACATGGGCTGTTTTTTACGCAAGTCTTTTTATTGACCAGGCAAGTGTGAAGGTGCTGGGATTTAAAACCGGTATTCAGGCTTATATCCGTGCGATCCCCTATTGCTTTTATCCGATCCTTACCATTGCTATTGTTTTCCTCTTTGCGCTGGGTGTGATGCCAAAGCTTGGTGCTATGAAAAAAGCCTATAAACGTGTGGAGGAGACTGGCAAGGTTTACAGCGATGCCAGCAGAAAATATAACCACGATGACAGAAAAGGTTATGAGGAAGAAGGTAACATCTGGAATTTCGTGATTCCCATGGGTGTGTTGGTTGCCATTGCTATTGCGACAAGCAACCTGCTTCTGGCTGTTGTGGTTTCCCTGATCGTTTGTTTCGTGCTTTATGTACCGCAGAAAGTGGTTGCGCTGGATGATTTCTTTAATCTGGTTGTCCGTGGTTTTGCAGATATGCTTCCGATTCTGATCCTTCTGGTCATTGCCTTTGTACTTCAGAAAGTAACGGAGGGAATGGGAATGACAGATTTTATTATTTCTGTTGCAAAACCGCTTCTCTGGGGCCCGGTTTTCCCGGCAATCGCTTTTGTTCTGGTTGCGGCACTTACCTTTACTACCGGTTCTCTCTGGGGCATGAGCGCAGTAGTTGCACCTATCGTATTTCCACTTGGTGCAGCCATCAGCGCAAATCCGATCCTTATTATGGCAGCGATCATTTCCGGTGGTGCATTTGGAAGCCATGCCTGCTTCTATACAGATGCGACACTTCTTTCCTCCCAGAGTGCAGGAATTGACAATATGGAACATGCGCTGACACAGCTTCCATATGTAATCATTGCAAGTGTACTTTCTGTTGTGGGATTTCTGATCTGTGGTTTTGTGATGTAGGAGGTATGGCTTATGGGAAAATTTATTCTGAGAAGTAAAGCTGTTTTTACAGGTCTTGAAGATTTCCCCAGACCGGCAGCCATCGCAGTAGTGGACAAAAAGATCCAGGCGGTTCTTCCCTGGGATTTCCAGAGAGATAAGGATTATGCGGACTGGCCTCTTTACGATCACGGAGAAAAAATGATCATGTCCTCTTTCCTGGATGCACATACCCATCTTTTTTCCGGAGCCATTGATGGCAGCAGATATGTGTGTTCAGATTTGGGAAAAGGACGTTCCCAGGCAGAATGTGTAAAGATCATTAAGGAATTTGCAGATGCACATCCGGATTACAAAAGAATCCGAGGTTCCGGATGGTTTATCACCAACTGGGGTGACGAGCCGCTTCCGGATAAAAGACTTCTGGATGAGGCCATTCCCGACAGGCCGGTGTATCTTTTCTGTGCGGACTGCCACAGCATGTGGCTGAATTCCAGAGCACTGGAAGAGGCAGGGATCGATCCGGACCGGAAAATGGATAACGGTGTAAATGTAAAGTTTGAAAATGGTGAATTAAGCGGACTTCTTCTGGAACCGGCAGCATGTGAACCGGCTCAGAAAAAATATATGGAGTTTTCGGAGGAAGAGATGCGGGAGATCCACCGGAATTTTCAGGATGTTCTGGCAGACTATGGAATTGCCGCGGCAAGTGAAATGTTTGCCGATGATTACACCGAAGAAACCATGAAAAAATACGATATCCTGAAAAAACTGGATGAGGAAGAAGGGCTTAAGGCACAGATTTTTTCCTACATGAAACTTTTCGGATATACGGAATTTTCGAAGTATTTTAAATTTCAGAAGCATTTTGATTCCCCGCATTTTCACATTGCAGGGGTAAAGGGCTTTATTGATGGCGTGACAGAGACTTACACAGGGCTTCTTCTGGAGCCTTATACCGATAAGCCGGAAACCTGCGGCGAGGGGCTTCCGTTATGGCCGGAGCGGAAAATGAAGAAAGAGATCATTGCGGCAAACAAGGCGGGGATCCAGGTAAGACTTCACTGTATCGCAGATGGTTCCGTGCGGATGGCGCTGGATCTTTTTGAAAAATCTGCGGAAGTCAACGGGGAGCATGGTCTTCGAAATACCATCGAGCATATCGAAAATATCCATTCCGATGATCTGGATCGTTTTGCGGAGCTTGATGTGATTCCTTCGGTTCAGCCGTATCATGTGACACTTGCGGCAAATGGAAAGGTGAACCAGATCGGGGAAAAACGTGCGAGGCTTCAGTGGCCATTCCGGACTTTGCTGGAGCATGAAGGTGCGCTGGCACTTGGAACCGATTATCCGGTTGTGACCATAGATCCTTTTACAACGATCTATGCGGCAGTTACAAGAAGAGATGATGACGGAAAACTGACATCCACCAACCCCTGGGAAAAAATCTCCATGGCAGATACGCTAAAAGCTTACACTTCCGGCGCGGCCCGTGTTTATCATGTGGAGGATTCCATGGGAACCCTGGAGCCGGGAAAAATGGCAGATATCATTGTTCTCAGCGGAGATCTTTTTGAAGTGGATAAGGAAGAGATCCGGGGGATGAAGGTGGAAGCAAATTATTTTGAAGGTGAAAAGATCCGATGATCGTGGGAGCCAGAAGATTGAATGGGAAGATTATTTGAACGGGTTAAGAAAATAAAAGGAGGACGCTTATGGAACTTCAGAAAATGTTTATTGATGGTGAATGGGTAGAAGGCAGTACAGGAAAATCAGTTCCTACATTAAATCCTTCAAATGGTGAGGTTCTTGCCATGGTAACGGAAGGAAATGTGGAGGATGTAGATAAAGCCATTGCGGCGGCAAAAAAATCTTTTTATGTGACAAGGGAATGGCGTGATATGGATTCCCAGACAAGGGCGGATATCCTTCTTCAGATCGCAGATGCTATTGATGCGGAAAAAGAGGATTTTGCGAAGCTGGACTGCATGGATCATGGAAAACCCTTAAGAGAGGCAGAGGCTGATGTGGATGATGCAGTTCACTGTTTCCGCTATTATGCAGGACTCTTAAAAATGCCACAGGGCGGTGTTTATGAAGTAAATGAAGGTTTTGGAAAAATGCATTCCTATACCGTTCATGAGCCGGTTGGCGTGTGCGGACTGATCACTCCCTGGAACTATCCGCTGCTGATGGGTGTGTGGAAACTGGCTCCTGCACTGGCAGCCGGTAACAGTGTGGTGTTTAAACCAAGTTCCAACTGTGTGCTTTCCTGTGTGAAACTGTTTGGGATTTTTGAGAAGATCGGAATGCCCAAGGGCAGCGTGAACCTGATCCTTGGCCCTGGCGGAATTACAGGAAACCGGATCGCGGAGAGCAAAGATGTGGATATGGTTACTTTTACCGGAAGCACGGAAGTGGGACAGAGCATCATGCGTGCGGCAGCAGACAATGTAAAAAGGATCGGCCTTGAGCTTGGCGGAAAGTCACCCAATGTGATCTTTGCAGATGCGGATCTGGACGGCGCAGTGGAATGGGCCATGATCGGTATTTTCCTGAATCAGGGCGAGGTGTGCTCCGCAGGTTCCAGGATTATCATCGAGGAAAGTATCAAGGATGAATTTGTGAAACGTCTTGCAAAGAAAGCAAATGCCATCACTATTGGAGATCCTATGGAGAATCCGGATATGGGCCCGCTGGTTTCTGAGAGCCATATGAATAAAGTTCTTGGATATATTAAAAAGGGCGTTGAGGAAGGTGCTACGCTTGTGTGCGGCGGCGAGCGTTACACAGAAGGGGAGTGTGCGAAAGGCTTTTATGTAAGACCGACGGTGTTTGATAACTGTACTTCGGATATGACCATTGTCCGGGAGGAGATTTTTGGACCGGTTGTGACTATTCAGACGTTTAAGACAGAGCAAGAGGCCATTGACATGGCAAACGATACGGAGTATGGTCTGGCTGGAGCAGTATTTACCGCTGACGGTTCCAGAGCGCTTCGGGTGATCAGAGAGATCCGCGCAGGTATTACCTGGATCAACTGTTATAACCCGGCATTTAACGAGGCTCCGTGGGGCGGTTACAAGAAGTCCGGAATCGGCCGTGACCTGGGTGTTCAGGGCCTTGAGGAGTATCAGGAGATCAAGCAGATCAACATCAATCTGAATCCGGGAATCGTCGGATGGTATGAACATTAAAAACATGAACCTGGAATGTATCCTTTAATTCGGGAGGAAATTATATGGGAAAAAGTAAATACGTAGTTACGATCACCAGACAGTTTGGCAGCATGGGTCGTCCGATCGCAAAAAAGATGGCGGAAAAACTGGGGATTGAATATTATGACAGGGATATTGTGGATCAGGCTGCAAAGAAGCTGAACCTTCCGGTGTCTGTTGTGGATGAAGTGGAGGAGACAGCGAAAAAAGTCAAGGCCAGTCCTTTTGCAAGAATGATGTTTCCTCTTGGAAAAGGAACCAGCAATACACAGGATAAGATTTTTGAGGCGCAGCAGAATATCATTAAATTTCTTGCGGAAAAAGAGACATGTGTTATTGTCGGAAGGTGTGCGGATTTTACTCTGGAAGAGATGGAAAATGTCATGCATATTTACATTTATGCACCATATGAGGTTCGTGTGGAGCATTGTGTGAAGGATCTGAACATTGAGGTTGAAGAGGCCAGAAAAATGATCGTGGCTATTGATGAGGCCCGTGATTCCTATCATATGCAGTATGCGGGATATCACCCGGATGACAAGAACCACAAGAGTATTCTGGTGGACAGCAGTTTTCTTGGCGTGGAAGGTACTGCGGATTTTCTGGTGGATGCAGTGAAAAGAAAGTTTCAACTGTAATATGTCAGAGACATGATTTTGAATATATGGACCTTGCCACAACGCTGGAGGAGAATCCGGCTGTGAAGCGTTTTCAGGAGGTGGCAAAAGAGCTGGACGTGGTGATCCCTGTGAGCTTTTTTGAGAGGGCAGGAAATGCGGCGTTTAATTCTATTGCCATTATTGATGCGGATGGTACGGTTCTTGGAAAATACAGAAAGACCCATATTCCGGATGGGATGCCTTATGCGGAGAAGTTTTTCTTTACTCCGGGTGATACCGGGTTTAAGGTCTGGAAAACGAAGTATGCAACCATTGGTGTGGGCATCTGCTGGGATCAGTGGTTTCCGGAAGCTGCCAGATGTATGGCGCTTCTGGGGGCGGAGATCTTGTTTTACCCGACTGCGATCGGCAGTGAGCCGGTTCTTCAGACGGATTCCAAACCGCACTGGCAGAGATGTATGCAGGGGCATGCGGCTGCAAATATCATGCCTGTAGTTGCCTCCAACCGGATCGGTCATGAGGTGCAGAAGGATTCGGAGATGACGTTTTATGGTTCTTCCTTTATTGCGGATGAGACCGGCGGACTGGTGGCTGAGGCTGACAGAGAGACGGAGGGTGTGATCACTGCGGAGTTTGATCTGGATGCCATCGCACAGAAGAGACGGGAGTGGGGTGTTTTCCGGGATCGAAGACCGGAGATGTATGGTACGCTCCTGACGCATGGATGTTGAAAACTGATTGGATCAGGAAAGTCCTCTGCGGAGCTGCAAATATCTGCCTGACTTGTGAAGGGATCGTATGCCGGTGGCAAAGTAGAATGTAAAAGCCTGTTTTGGCGTTTGATCTGTTTGGCAGGAGGCGGGTGGTAATGCGGATTGCAGAGGGCTGTCTGCCAGTGTTATTATATTATAATAAAATTTTATAAAAAGAGCTTCTGCGAAATGCGGGGCTGACAGGAGGAAAAACTATGCAGGAACTGATGATCAGACCGACGATTTACAGTTTTAATAATTGCCGGCAGTTTGCGGAGGAATTTAAACTTGGTAAAGGGGATCTGCTTTTTACCAATAAGAGATTGTTTAAGAAATTTTTTGAGCCGCTGGGGCTTGGCTGTGATGTGATCTTCCGTGAGGATTATGGTAAGGGCGAGCCTACGGATGTGATGGCTGAGGCAATCTGGAAGGATGTGCCGAAGGATGCGAAGCGTGTGGTTTCTGTTGGTGGCGGCAGCATTCTGGATCTTTCCAAGTTGTTTGCACTGGAGAATATTTCTCCGGTTACGGATCTTTATGACGGGCTGCTTCCGATCGTGAAGAATAAGGAGCTGGTGCTGGTTCCGACTACCTGTGGTACGGGTTCTGAGGTGACGAATATTTCGATTCTTTCCCTGACTGCGAAGGGTACGAAGAAAGGGCTTGCTGTGGAGCAGCTTTACGGGGATTCTGCTGTGCTGATCCCGGAGCTTCTGGAGGATCTGCCGTTCCAGTTTTTTGCTACGAGTTCTATTGATGCGCTGGTGCATTCTGTGGAGTCCAGTCTTTCTCCTAAGGGGAATGAGACTACAAGGATGTTTGGGTATAAGGCGATCGAGATGATCCTGAAGGGTTATATGGAGATCAGGGATCATGGTCAGGAGGCCCGGATTCCGTTGATGAAGGATTTTCTGATGGCGGCTAATTATGCGGGTATTGCGTTTGGTAATGCGGGGTGTGCGGCTGTGCATGCTTTGAGTTATCCGCTGGGGGCTAAGTATCATGTGGCTCATGGTGAGTCCAATTATGCAATGTTTACCGGTGTGCTCAACAACTATATGGAGATCAAGAGTGATGGCGAGATTGCGCGCCTGAATAAATTTATGGCGGGAATCCTTGGATGTGATGTGGATGTTGTTTATGAGGAGTTGGAGAAGCTTCTGAATGTGATGATTCCTAAGAAGGCGCTGCATGAGTATGGGGTGTCCGAGGAGGAGCTTGAGGAGTTTACGGATTCTGTGCTGGAGAACCAGGGTAGATTGATGGCGAATAATTTTGTGAAATTGGATCGGGAGAGGGTTTATAAGATTTATAAGGAGTGCTTCTGATTTTTTGATTTTTGGGATTCAGTTTTTTGTGAACGGGTCGGTGTGTGCCGGCCTGTTCTTTTTTTGTGGGAAAGGGAGGACCGTGAAAGGGACGCCCGTGAAAGGGACGCCCGTGAGGCGTGTGCTTCCTGTCGCCGGGGCTTCGTCGGGGGCTGGCTTCTAGGCTGCCGGAATTCTGCTAAAACCGCTTCAAAAATTCTCAAACTCGCGTCTGAAGCCGCTCAGACAGTGAGAATTTTTGAAGCAACGCAGATTTCCGCCAGCCAAGAATCAGCTCCCCTCCTGCAGAGTCCGTCGACAGGCAGCACACGCCTCACGGGCTGGCTTTTCATGGCGGTAGTGTGTGTGGGGCTGCTCGGGAGTTGGATGAGCCGTCAGCGCTGCGCTGGACGGTTGGTAGGAGAGGCTGAGTTTGCTTGTGGTTTAACGGTAGGTGTTTGGGGTCGTCGTCGCTGCGCTGGACGGCAGGGAGGAAAGGCTGAGTTTGCTTGTGGTTTGCCGGTAGGTGTTTGGGGTCGTCGTCGCTGCGCTGGACGGCAGGGAGGAAAGGCTGAGTTTGCTTGTGGTTTGCCGGTAGGTGTTTGGGGTCGTCGTCGCTGCGCTGGACGGCAGGGAGGAAAGGCTGAGTTTGCTTGTGGTTTAACGGGAGATGTTTGGGATCGTTGTCGCTGCGCTGGACGGCAGGGAGGAAAGGTTGGGGTTCCTTGTGACCTGATGGGAGTAAGTGAGTGACTGGAAAAAGTTGTGGAGAATAGGAATAGATCGGCACAGCGTTTCATATCCAATACCGCAGCATCCATCGCCCCGCCAGTATCTGAACACATCTCCACAACCTACAGTAATTTGCGTGGCCGGAGGGGAGGAGCGCGAGGAGGGGAAATGGCCTTTCGCAACTACGAATGCTTCCCCTCCTCGCAATTTCCTCAGCTTTGAAAAGCGAAAAAATTTCCGGCTGTCTGACGAAGTAAATCGAGGGGTTCTGCTGTCTGTTTGTCGAATTATAGTGGGATTTTTAGATGAAATCTGAGTGATTTTTTTTATAGTATGTGATATGGTTGTTATATCTTATAAGATCTTTTGTCTGTATGGACATTCTTGGAGCTTCGTATTCTGAAGCATTTTCCATTTTTGTTTCTGTGAATTTATGAAAGGCCGGTTTATGGCGTTTTCATGTTTTGTTTGTGTGGTATAATTCATATATACCGATAGGAGTGTTAATGAACAACAATACTATATTCGATGACGTTTTCCGGACGATGGTGGAGAAGATGACGTACTTGCTTGTTCCGCTTATCAACGAGGTGTTCCATACTTCGTATCCGGAGGATGTGAAGATCGTGCATCTTCGGAATGAGCATCAGCTGGAGGACGGGGAATTGATCACGGATGCCCGGCTTTTGATCGGGGATAAGGTGTATCATATTGAGTGTCAGAGTACAGATGATGCTACGATGGCAATCCGGATGTTTGAGTATGATCTTGCTATTGCGCTGGAGAGCAGGCGGAGGGTTGGACGGAGATTTTTTGTGGAGTTTCCCAGGTCCTGTGTGATTTATTTGAGAACTACGAAGAATACGCCGGATGTTGAGGAAGTGGAGCTAAAGCTTCCGGATGGGCAGGTGTGTGTATATCGGGTTCCGACGGTGAAGGTGGAGCGTTATACAAAGGATAGCATTTTTGAGAAGAATTTACTGATGTTGCTGCCGTTTTATGTGATGAGATATGAAGAGTCAGCGCATACGATAGGAGAAAATACAGAGAAGTTACAGGAATTGTTGAGTGAGTACGAGGATATCCGGGTAAATCTGGAGAAAGAGCTTTCGATGGCGGGAAGGTCAGAATTATATACAGATTTGAATAGACTAATCGTAAGGATATCCGATTATATTTTCCGGAAAGAAGAAAAAATCAGGAAAGGAGTGGATGAAGTTATGGGCGGAAAGGTTTTACAGTTGGAATCGGAACGATTACTTGAGTTAGGAGAAGCGCGTGGAAAAATTATTGGAAAGGCAGAAGGTAAAGCGGAAGGAAAAGCTGAGGGTGAGGCCATTGGCGAAGCGCGGATGAGAATGCTGATCAATCGTCTGATTGCGGATGGCCGAATGGATGAGATTGGGAAAATTATAGACAGTGCGGAGGCTTGCAGGAAATTATATAAAGAGTATGGTTTGTAAAGGAAAGAGATAAAAGATTGAGCAGCTCCACGCAGCATTTGAGGAAGCAAAACAGACAAAAGGCCAGCCGACAGTCCTCATCGCAAACACTGTTAAAGGTAAAGGCTTTGCAGTTATGGAGAACAAGGCTGCTTGGCATCATCACGTACCGAGCCAGGAAGAGTATGAGCAGATCATGAAAGATTTTGAAGAGAGAAAGAGAAAGGAGCAGCTGTAATTATGAATAAGATTCCAAACCGTAAAGCAATTTGTGACGTACTTTTAAAAGAAGCGGAAACCGATAAAGATATCGTTGTTCTCTGCAGTGACTCCAGAGGATCTGCATCTCTGGCACCTTTTGCAGACGCATATCCGGAGCAGTTCGTTGAGATGGGAATCGCTGAGCAGGACCTTGTCAGCGTATCCGCAGGTCTTGCACACTGTGGCAAAAAAGCTTTTGCAGCTTCTCCTGCATGCTTCCTTTCCGCAAGAAGCTATGAGCAGTGCAAGATCGATGTTGCATACTCCAACACAAATGTAAAACTTATCGGAATCAGTGGTGGAATCAGCTACGGTGCTCTTGGAATGAGCCATCATTCCGCACAGGATATCGCCGCTATGTCCGCAATCCCCAACATGAGAGTTTATCTTCCAAGTGACCGTTTCCAGACAGCAAAACTGATCGAGGCACTTCTGAAAGATGAGAAACTGGCATACATCCGTGTAGGAAGAAACTCGGTTGAGGATATTTATACAGAGGATAACTGCCCGTTCGAAATGGACAAGGCAACGGTTCTTACAGATGGTACAGACGCAGCGATCATCGCATGCGGCGAGATGGTGTACGCCTGGCTTACGAGGCTGTCAAACTTCTTGAGAAAGACGGTATTCACGCAACAGTTCTTGATATGTACTGCGTAAAACCTCTGGACAAAGAAGCAATCGTAAAAGCAGCATCCAATGCAAAAGTTGTTGTAACTGCTGAGGAACACGCACCGTTTGGCGGACTTGGTTCCATGGTAAGCCAGGTTGTTGGCGCTGAGTGCCCACGTAAAGTTCTGAACATTGCACTTCCGGACGCACCGGTTGTAAGCGGAACTTCCCAGGGTGCTTTGTTCGGACAGGGCTGCATCGAAAAGGGAATGGTTAAGGCTACATACGGAACAGGTTCCTCTGTTATGATGAACGCAGGAACAGAACCGATCATGTCAGATCTTGGTCTTGTAACTTCTCTTGCATGGGGGCTTAACGGCAAAATTACTTATGTTCTGGAAGGAAACATCAACTACACAGGTGCAGTGATCACATGGCTGAAAGATGACATGGGACTGATCACTTCTCCAGGTGAGACTCAGGAAATGTCAGAGCAGGCGAATAAGAATGATACTACTTATCTGGTTCCTGCATTTTCCGGTCTGGGAGCACCTTACTGGAAATCCGACGCAAAAGCCATTATCTACGGAATGAGCAGAACAACCGGAAAGAAAGAGGTTGTAAAAGCAGCGCTGGAATCCATTGCATATCAGATCACAGACATTGTGGAGATGATGAAGGCAGAAGATGGAATGACAGTAAAAGAGCTCTGCGTAGACGGCGGCCCTACAAGAAACCAGTATCTGATGAAGTTCCAGAGTGATATCCTGGGAACAACAGTAAGCCTTCCAAGATGTGAAGAATCTTCCGCGTTCGGAGCTGGCCTGATGGCAGGATTAAGCTGTGGACTTTACAAGATGGAAAGCATCTTTGAGGTGAAAAACCGCAACCAGTTTATCCCGTCCATGAATGCGGTCGAGAGAGAGCAGAAATACAGCGGATGGAAAAATGCGGTAGAGAAAGTTCTCGTATAATTCTTGTAAAAAAAATTCTCAAAATAACATGCATTTCCAATGTACTCCAGCTACAGAGGAAATGATAAAAAGCCGGTCTTTGCAGCAGCAGAGGCCGGCAAAAATTATATCCAGGGGTAATTAAGCTTATGGTATAATCCAGGTAGAAATATTTTTCGCAAAAATATGCAGAAATATTTTACTATACTGTTTATACATAATAAATTTACAGAAGAGAAGGAGAAATAAGCTATGAGTAAGATATCTAATGTGGTAAAAGCTGTTGCAGTGATTGCAATTGCTACGGTGATCGGCCGGTCGGTCGGTTATTTTACAGGAACAAGAATGGCGGCTTCCAGTCAGACTGCCAGTTCAACGTCCTCCACTTCCAATGAAGCAGATTCTTCAGCTGCTTCTCAGATCATGAATTCTTCAGCAAATTCTGACGTCACTTCTGACAGCAGCACATCAGAAACTGCCATTGCAACACCGGCTACGGATTCTCTGTTAATAGAGCACCGTGTATTTAAGACTGACGACACTGCAGAACATCCGGAATATATAGTGATCTTTTATGAAAGTGGAAGCAAAAAGCTTGTGCAGTTAAATGATGAAACTCTTTTTTACAAATCTGCAGGTTATACTCTCGAAAGCATCCAGGGTATTGATGTCAGCCAGGTTTATCCAGGGGTTGAAAATTTCGATTTCATGACAAAAGAAGTTACTGATGAAGGTGACTATATCAGATATGTGCTCGCATTTAATAATCTTGAGAAAAACGAAAATCTTAAAGCTCTTGACGGAGCCGGAATTATCGTATTAGATGATGGATTCACAGAAAATAACTATGTAAATGCAGAGACATTATGCCAGTCCATGATTGACAGTGGGCGCCAGGAACTGAAATTAACGGAAATGCCGGACAGCCTTACCTACACAGTTAATGAGTAAACGCACTTCCTCGTAAAAAGCTTTCACCGTCAGGAAGGGAAATTCTATGTATGTAGAAAAAAGAATAGGTGGAGATTATTACCAGTATGTAATTTCCATCACCACTTACAATCCGGAGCAGGCAGCTATCCGAACCCTTAAATGGTATGTGAATTATCTGAACCAGAGACTGTTTCAGAGCTGTTATTCTTATGAGCTGACTCACGGAGAATGTTTTCTGATCATCCATCTAAAGGAAAGGGAATATAAAGATACAGAATCCAGAAGTATATTTCTGCAGACCGGGAAGGAAACAGCTGACAGTGTACGTGAAGATTTCAAAATGCTGGCCTGCGGAATCATTCCCCTGGAAATTCAGCAGAAAGTAACTGCTGAAATTGATGGAATAAAAAAGGAATGGTAAGCATAAACATGAAGAAGTATGTGGATCTATCAGGGGGTGGAACAGGATATGAGAAAGAAAACAAAAAGAATATTTGATGACATCATTATCGGTCTCAAAGGAAAAGATGCTCTTGCGTGCCTGGAATCCCTCGAAAAAATCCAGAAGGATTTCTTGCAGGACCGGGATTCCCTTGAAGGGATCCAGAAGAAGATTGACAGCTATCCCCTGCGTTACCGGATCATTTACAAAGGCTTCTGCAATCAGTGGAGTCTTGCTGAGCTTAACGCTGCATTACAGGAAAAAAATGAGGAAGTTCTCTATGCCCGGGATCTGATCGAGGCAAGTCTGATCTATGCTTTTCAGAAAAAACTGACCTTTGATCACTGGTACAGTCTGATCGTGCAGATCCGCGAATTTGAAAGCAGTGGTTCTTATGATGGATTTCTTATTAATGGGTTCAATGGCTCCTATTCAGCGTTTCCTCTTGCACGTATGGAAAACTATGTGCAGATGAATTCCTGTTTTTATGCGGAGACTATGTATACACTTCAGCGAACCCTTACTGTGGAAAAGGATCTCGGGAGACTGGGTGAGAATCAGGAATTTGTTTCTTATATGTGTGAAAACATACGGATGTTTTGTGATGGCAGAGAAAAATCCAGATATTATATCTGCAAATATTTTCTTTTTTATCTGAATACCAGGATCAAATATTATATGGCAAGTGATAAAAACCGACGGATCAAAAGAAACATTTATCTTGATCTTCCACTCAGCAATATTTCCAAAATGGATCCGAATCGACATGCTCATATGTCCGAGGAAGAGATAAAAGAGTGTCTGGCCACAGCGAAGATCAGTCCTAATAAGTTGTTTGAACTTCTGAACCGATTTTATTCCTATATTCTCCTCAGTGATTCGGATGCCAATGATCCGAACTGGGAAGAGTACAGCTTTATGCACAGGATTCTTCAGGGAGACTGCATTTCCCGGTCACTTCTTTTACTCATGATCTTATTCTTTGGAAGTGAAGCAGAACTTCCTGATCCGGGACTGATCCTGACAGTAAGACGAATGAATGAGATTCTTCAGGCCTGCAGATTTCAGGTACTGGATGAGAGCGCGGAAGAGGACAGTCTTGACAGTTTTTTGATTGCCGTTCTCTGTTCTGATGACAAAAGATCAGCGATCAACAGGATGATCGGACAAATGAATCTGATGCAGTAATTTCTGAAAACAGAAGGAACTAATATTATGCAGCAACTGAAACCCGGAAGTAAACTGAATAATAAATACAGAATTCTTCGTTTTATCGGACAGGGCGGTTTTGCCTTTGCCTATGAAGCAGTCCAGGAGCCTATTGGTCTTAAAGTCTGTATCAAGGAACTTTTTATAAAAGAATCCAGAGACACTTTTCTCAGGGAAGGAAGAATTCTTGCCACGTTAAAGAGTGACAGTATTGTAAAAGTTCTGGATTATTTTGAGGAAAATGAAACCAGTTATATTGTACTTGAATATCTGGAAGGAATAACCTTAAAAGAATATGTAAAGCGATATGGACCAATTCCGGCAGACCAGCTTTTTTCTGCGATTCTTCCAATCCTGTCGGGGCTTTCCCTGATACATAAGCGTGGTCTGATTCACAGAGATATTGCTCCGGACAATCTTATGGTCCTAGGCACGGATTTTTCCGGTGGACCTTCGCAGACTCTGCGGTTGAAACTTTTTGATTTCGGGACAGCAAGGGAATGTGGAAGGGATGAATATACCTGTACTCTGAAGGATGGTTACAGTCCGATAGAGCAGGTAAGTTCTCAGGGAAACCAGGGAACGACGACAGATATTTATGCTCTTTCAGCTACTTTATGGTATTGTCTTACAGGTAAGATACCGGATGGAGCGTACAGTCGTCTTCTGGATGATAATCTGAAGGCGCCTTCCAATCTGGGGATAGAAATCGATCCTGAGCTGGAAGATATTCTGATGAGAGGACTGTCCCTGCAAAAAGAAGACCGGCCGCAGAGTATTGATGAAATGCTGGCGATCGTGGGCAGAGAGCAGGCTGTGAAGAAAGCAGGCGATGGCAGCAGAGCAGCAAAAAGACCTCAAAAAAGAAAAAAGGTGTTTTTGGCCTGTGGTGTTTTCTGTCTCTTTGCGATACTTACGCTGTTGGGTGTTTTTCTTTACCGGAAAAATACACCGCGGGAATATAATGCGGAGACCATGTATCAGGTGACTCTGACTCCGGACGATAAATTTACAGTAGTCGGATATAATGAATCCATAAAAATTCTGGAGGAACGTCTGAAGCGATTTGCTGTCAAAAGTGGAAGGTATTCTTTAACAGAAAATAAAGGAGTTCTTACCATGCTCCTGCTGAAGGAAGATTTTCCGAAAAATACAGCCGGTGGCAATAATTACAAATCTACAGATACTGATTCAGCTTCAGTTCCGGAATATGTCCTGAAAGCTTATCTTACCCGGGCTGTAGATCTGATCATTCAAAGCCGCGAAAAAGGAGATACTTTTAACGAAAATCTGAAACTGGATCAGACGAAGGACTTTACCCTGACCTGGCACAAAGGGTCCGTTTCGGAGGTGGAATCTGACAGCGCGATGACTTCCACACAGAACTCCAATGGTTATTACGAAGTGATCTTTTCAAAAGATTTTCTCTCCCGGAACGGAGAAAAGATAAGATCCTGGAATAATAATTATGCCATTTATCAGGATCCTGATGATATTCCGTCAGTAACTCCTTATACGACCATTCCTATGGAAGATGGAAGAGGCTGTTATCTGACAGATAATGATAATGGTGCTTTTTCAGATCTTCTTAAGTATAATCTGACGCATCCACCACTGGAACACAGCTTCTCCATTTCTATTAAAGAACAGGTGGACTGGCAGACGGATGACAGCAGTTTTGGGGAAGATCAGGTCAGAGAGAATAAGATAAATGATGGAATTTACTGTTCTGTTTATGGAAGCATGACGGATGGAGAAGAAATGGATTGCTATCAGGCATTGCGTAATCGACTGGACAGCCTTGATATCTCCTATGCGCTTGGAAAAATGGATGCTCTCACAGCAGTAACGAAAGGCTGTGACGCACCGGCTTATCGTTTTCTATCTGTTAAGATAAATTCATCTGATGAGAAACTGCAATATTGGGATGTATGGAATCTGATCGCATGCAGCCACACGTTTTGTCTGACAGATGGGGATGGAAATATTGGGTGGATCTTTGATTACACAACTACTGTGGATGAGAATGGAATTACGATCGCGCAGACAGAACTGCCGGGTAGTTTTCAGGATGAAGATAAGACAGTTTATCTGTCATATTTGAACGGAGCTGATACGATCCGTATGATGTCGGGAAAAGTTCAGGGAGACGGGAGCTGTTGCTTTGATCATTTTGCAAATGGAGCGGAGATTTCGGATGATAACAGATGGATCATTCCGCTGATCGGAACCTGTATCAAAAATGATCTGCCGGTAGAACTTTTACCCTATGATCTGAAGCTCAGAAATGAAACAGTAAATGACTGGAAATCTCTGGGGCTTTTTATTGAAAAATAGCCAGTCAGATGTCGGCTTGACCCTGTGAGGATGTCAGATTATAATAAAATAACAGGCATTTCCTGTATGCTTCAGAGGTATTGGAAATGACGGAAAGCCGGTCTTTGCCATAACAGCAGGGCCGGCAAAAATTGTATACAGGTACAGAAATACCTGAAAGAAAGGACGGGAAGCCATAAGTGCTTACCCTGGTAAAGAATTATGATATATATCAGTCATCTTCTGCCGGATCATGAGATGAACGAGATTATCGAGCAGACAGGAGTGGGAATCGAAAGTATTGAATTTTCGATAGCAGACAATCTGGATCATCTGAATGATTCCATTGGCAGCTAC
This sequence comes from Blautia sp. MSK.20.85, assembly GCF_013317245.1. Classification (NCBI taxonomy): domain Bacteria; kingdom Bacillati; phylum Bacillota; class Clostridia; order Lachnospirales; family Lachnospiraceae; genus Blautia; species Blautia sp. MSK.20.85. The sequence continues at coordinate 29,910 of NZ_JAAIUN010000014.1, read as the reverse complement.
CGGGAACGGTTGAAATTTATGGACTGTCGGGGACTGACCCTGCATGGACCGTTTATGAATATCGATCCCGCGGCTTTTGACAGCGAAGTGCGTAAAATTACGATGATGCGTTTTCACCAGACTTATACAGCAGGTATGGAACTTGGGGCAAAAAAGATCATCTATCATACCTGCATGAACCCTTATGTCCACTATCTTCAGGGCTGGCCTGAGAGAGTTGCGGAGTTTTTCGGAGAATTTCTGGAAAAGCATAAAGAGCTGGAAGTTGTGATGGAGAATGTGTTTGACCCGCAGATCGATCCGGTTCTGGATGTTTATAAACTTCTTGGGGAAAAATATCCGAATTTCCATCTTTGTTTTGACATGGGGCACGCCCACTGTTATTCGAAGATCCCGGTTCTGGAATGGACAGAGAAGCTGGCGCCTTATGTGACCCATGTCCATGTTCACGACAACAATGGTGACCGGGATTCCCATGCTGCCCTGGGGGCCGGAAATATCCCTTATGAAAGGGTACTGGGACTGCTTCCGGAAACCAGGGAGCGGACGTGGACCATTGAGTGTTGCAGCAAAAAGGATGTTCTGCAGTCAATTCGTGTGCTTCATAACATCAGCAGGACACGGAAAGAAAATCTACAGCGATCCCGAGAATTATTTGACATAAAATTTCCAAACTGTTAGAATAACAGAAGAAACAACTGCATATTTCAGATGAGGTGAACTGCCACAGACAGTTCTTAAAGGAGGATTCCAGCGTGAGGTCTGAATCGCATCTCTGCCACGTCATTTACATTATTTTTTCGCAGAGGGGATAAGAGTATCTGAGATATTCAGCTAAAATTAAATACAACTAACCGATAGAAAATCAGTTCTCTCATTTCAGTGAGGGAACTTTTTTAGTGCGGAAATAAAAGGAAAGGAAAAAAAGAATGAAAAAAACAAAAAAAGGCTATGGAAAAAAGGCGCTTAGTGTGTCTTTGTCAATGGCGCTGATGCTGGGAGGAACTGCACCGGTACAGGCCGCAGATCTGTTTTCGGATCAGACCGCAGAAGAAAGTACTTCCATGGAGCTTTATCCGGAAGAAAACACTGCAGAAGAAAGTAATACCGCAGATTTTGCGGCAGATGAAACTGAGAATGGGGCAGAAGATTTTTCAGCAGGACAGGAAGATCAGGCGGATGAATTTTCGGCAGGAGATGAAGACAGCTCTAAGGCTGCTGTGGCAGAAGTACAGTCTGCTTCCCATGTGATAAGTACAGCAGCAGATCTTCCGACAGGAGGAATCGCGGAAGGCGAAACTTATGAACTTGCGGCAGATATCACTCTGACTTCCGGTCAGCAGATCAGCTCCATTGCAGGTACGCTGGATGGAAAAGGCCATGTGATCACTCTTGCGGATAAGCCGCTTGCAGATAAAGTTTCCGGAACGATCCAGAATCTTGGAGTTGCAGGAAGCAGCACACTGACGCTTTCAGACGGACAGGGCAGTGTGGCAAATACAGTAACAGGAACGATCCAGAATTGTTATTCTACAGTATCCTCCAATGCGGCAAGTGATTATATGGATACCATCGGAGGTTTTGTGGGAAATCTTCAGGGAACAGTAACCAACTGTTACTTTGCAGGAAATACAGATATGTTTGGTGGAGGAATCGCTGCTACAAATGGAGGTTCCTATAAGATCAGCCATACACTCTGGGCATCCGGTATGTCTGCGGTTGGTATGGGAAGAACCGATAATATTTCTGATGACAGCAAAACCAAAATGACTGCAGATCAGATCAAAGCCAGTGTGGATATCCTGAATACAGAGATCCCGTCTACAGGTTTCAGATGGGCACTTCCTTCTGATGGAAGCAACAACGGACTTCCGGTACTGACAGAAGGTTCCGGGACTCCGGCAGAAGTAAACTGGGACAGCCTGAAAGCTGCCATTGAATCTACAGAGAAACTTACAGAGTCTGACTACACAGAGACCAGCTGGAAAGCTGTTTCCGAGGCTCTTGCTGAGGCCAGGGAAATGCTGGATGCAGGTACAGCTTCCCAGTCAGAAGTAAACGCAGCTGCAAAGAAACTCAGCGATGCAGTGAACGCACTGAAGAAACAGAAACCGGAAGCGCCGGTAAAAATCCCGGAAGGTGTAACCGTTACACATATTACTTCTGCAGACCAGATCGAAAATATCTGGAGCGGTACAGAAGGTCAGTATTATGTGCTGGATAACGATATCACTCTTACAGGTGATTATATGAACTTCTGTGAATTTAATGGTGTGTTTGACGGCCAGGGTCATACTGTTACGCTGAAAGATTCCCAGGGACTTTTTACCAGAGTGGGAGAGAGCGGTGTTGTACAGAATACCGCATTTAAAGGAACGATCGGAAATGTATGGGAAAATACAGGTGCACTTGGCGGAAGCATCAAAGGTGCGGTACTGAACTGTTCTGTGGAAATTTCCGGAAGTTATGCCTGCGGTTTCGCGAAGAAATTATCAGGCGGAGTTATCGCAAACAGTATTTCTTTTGGCGAGAGCCCGAAAGGCGCGTTGTTTGCACAGTATGAAACTGCGGATGATCCAGGACTTGTAAAGAACTGTTACTGGACAGATACCCTGTCCATGCCGTCTGTACCGGAGGGAGTTCTGGTAAATTCCACATCCAGGGATGAGACAGAAATGAAGACGCTGGATCTGGTTGATGTCCTGAATAACGGACGTGGAGACAATGGTACAAAATGGGGACAGAGCAGTGAAGGATTCCCGTACTTTGGAGAAAACCAGTCCTATAAACCGGACACTGAAGTGTGGCCGGAACTTCCAGCAGAAAATCAGTATCAGGTAGAATTTTCTGCTTATAATGGAAGTGCAAAAGAAACCCTGACAGATTCCCGTCTGCAGGTATCTCCGGATTCTGTCAATGCATTTAAAGTTGCAGGTAGATTAAGCCTTAAGGATTATCAGGCACCGGAGGGTAGTCATCTGGAGTGGAACTGTACAGAGATGAAGCCGTCCGGAGCAATGGCAATGGACCTTTCTTCCGGAGATCTGTATGTATACAGAAACGGAAAAACACTTATCACAGCAACACAGATAAACAGTGACGGTTCCAGTAAAGTTGTTGCGTATGTTTCTGTGATCGCCACAACAAAGAAGATCGAAGCAGTCAGACTTCTTATTGACGGACAGGATATAACAAACGGAAGCTTTACGGTAGCAGGTTCCGAGACTAAGAAGATCCAGGTTCAGGGAAAATATACAGGGGAAGATGATTTCAGCGATATGGCTTTTTCAAGTTTCCTGTATAAAGCCGCTGACGGATCTGTGATCAGTAATGATGAAAGTTACAGTTCATTCTTCTTTCTGAAACCGGGAACTTCCTCTATCACCGTAAGCTCCAAGGCACAGCCGGATATCTCTGCAAAAGTAGATCTGACATCTACATATGTGCCGATCGAATCCATTGTACCGGGAATGTCCGGACAGCAGGTGATCCATGGAAGAAATGCAAACAGTGACGGTCAGGAAGAGGACGGCAGAGTTGCATTTAACCCGATTCCGGGAAGTGCCGTAGTAACTCCGACCAATGCAAGTTATGCATCTGACTGGACCATTACAAGCAGTGATGATACGATCGGATATTACAGCAACGGTTCCAAAGTATTTGTTCCGAAACAGTCCGGAAAAGTAACTTACACAGCAGAAATTAAAGATACAGATCCGGAAACAGGAAAGACACGTACCATTACCGGAACTTCTGAGGTTGAGTTTGTATATAAGAATCCACTGACTTCAGTCACTTCTCCTGTAACAGAGGTAACCGTAAGATCAGGAGAAAGTCAGGATATCGATCTGAGCTTTACCGGAGAGATTTCTGACCAGGGATACAACGTGACAGATCCATCCATGAAATGGACTTTTGACAAAAAAGGTGTTGTAGTCATTACAAAGAAAACAAGTGGCTACTGGAAACGTCAGGATGGAGCACCAGATACAAACAACTACTTTATCGGAACCGATTACAGGATCACGGGAATCGGCGAGGGAACGGTGATCGCTACCGGTACACCGGTTGACCAGACCAATTCTCCGGAACCTGTAAAGATCAGGCTCACAGTAACAAAAGGTGACGGACAGGATACAGACAACAAAAAACTTGCGTCTGAAGACGTTGAGAAAGCAGTTTCTTATCTTACAGACCTTCATCAGGAAAAAGGATATCAGTATGGAGATGAGTGGGTGGTATATGCTCTTCTCCGCAGCGGACAGACCATTGACCAGGATAAACTGGACGCATATTACGAGTCTGTATGTGCGACTGTAAAAGGCTGGAGTGCAGACCAGAAACCTACAGATATTGAGCGAGTGTCTCTTGCATTAACAGCTATGGGAAAAGACATCACAAATGTTGACGGTGTAAACCTTGCAGCGATGATCTACAATTCTGAAAAACTGAAAAATGGTTCCAATGAACTGATCTATGCATTGATCGCTCTGGATGCCGCAGATATCCAGATCCCGGGAAATGCGAAATGGAACCGTGCTTCCATCATCAGGGCACTTGGAGAATTCCAGAATCCGACAACCGGTGGAATCGGACTTACCGATGCAAAAGGAGGAAGCTCTGATATTACAGCCATGGCGCTGCAGGCCCTTGCTGTCTACAGAAACCATAATACAGCCGCAAAAAATATTTCAGACAAAGCACTCACTTACCTGGCAAATGCCATGGGAGATGATTTCGGATATGGTACCTGTGAAAGTACAGCCCAGGTTCTTCTGGCACTGACTTCTATGGGAATTGATCCGTTAAGCGATGATTTTGGTACTGTAAATATGAATATGATCACAAATCTGACTGGTTATATTCAGAGCGACAATGGTTTTTCACATTCCATGTCAATTTCAAAATCCAGCGAAATGTCTACAGTACAGGCACTTCAGGCACTGGATTCTTACAGACGTTTTGTAAATAAGGAGACAACATACTGGGATCTGAAAAACAAAGGAGAACATGCAAAACACAGCTGGGATGCAGGAACAGTAACAAAGAAATCCACCTGTAAGACAAAAGGAACAAAATCTTATACCTGTACCTGGTGCGGAGAGAAAAAGACCGAATCAACAGCTCTTGCAGCACATAAGTGGAGTTCCTGGAAGACAACGAAATCTGCAACTGTTTTTGCACCGAAACAGATCACAAGAACCTGTTCTGTATGTGCCAAAAAAGAAACAAAGAATTCAGGAAGCAAACTGAAACCAACGATCAAACTGAACGCATATGGAATTCGTCTGAATCCGGGAAAATCTACTAGCAAAGTGAAAGTCAGTGGTCTTGCAAAAGGAGATTCCGTGAAGTCCTGGAAATCCAGCAATACTGCAATTGTAAAAGTAGATAAAAAAGGTGTGATCACCGCACAGAAAAAGACAGGTACTGCTTATATCACAGTAACTCTGGCAAGCAAAAAAACGGCGAAACTGAAAGTCGTTGTACAGAAAGGAACAGTAAGAACTGCGGCCATAACCGGACTGCAGTCCAGAATAACCATCAGTAAAGGAAAGACAACGACCTTAAAGCCGATACGCAGACCAATAACATCTGCTGAAAAACTTACATACAGTTCCTCCAATAAGGCTGTTGTCACAGTAAGTTCCAAAGGTGTGGTCAGAGGTGTGAAAAAAGGAACTGCGGTAATTACAGTAAGATCCGGAAAAGTTTCTTACAAATGCCGTGTAACTGTAAAATAAATACTGATCATTATGAAATAACCCCGCCTATAACTCTGATTCACGGGATTGTCACAGAAAAAGAAGTGTGTTATAATTTCTGAACAGTTAAATATGGAGAAAAAACAATTACCGGTTTTAAGTTCTCTGCCACATCGGCAGGGCCAAGAGGGAACAGGGTGAGAATCCCAGGCAGTCGTGCTACTGTATTTGTTTAGATCTTTCTGTAACCATTGTACGGATCTGTATGAGAAGGGGAGGGATCGTGATTACATAAGCCAGGATACCTGCTTAAAGCTGCTACCAGTTATTACACGCAATGATAAATGGAGGGGGAGATTGTTTGGTTTTGTGTACCTATTTTTCGGGACACAGAAAGAAACATTTCCTGAATTCAGAGATATTGCGGTAGCAGATGGTATTGTTGAAAACATGATCATTATATACGGATGCGATATCTTTCAGGGTATTGCATCCGTTTTTTTGTTGAGAGGTTAAAAAATGCAGAAAACACTGGTGTGGCGTTCGCAGAAAGAAAGAGAAAAAACATTTGTAAGAGGATGTGCAGAGAAACACGGAGAGAGAATTCTTGTTATCGGACAGCCTTATAGCCGAATCGGGGACGAGGCACTGAAGAATAATATCCGGATCAGAGAAGTGAGCCTGGAAAACTGCGTCAGAGAGATTGGCAGAGAAAGTTTCGCCGGATGTACAAGGCTTCGAACAGTAAGATCAGAGAAAATAAAAGTTATAAAAAACAGAGCTTTTTCCGGTTGTGTAAACCTGAGAAGTTTTGAAATCCCGGCTACAACAGAATATATTGGAAAAGGGGTTTTGTACGGGTGTAAAAGACTGCAGAAGACAGTTTTTGAAGAGAATAAGAAAATCATCCGAATTCCGGCAGAAGCTTTTATGGAGTGCCAGGAACTTTCCGGAGTAGTGCTTCCGGAAATGATCACTGAGATTGGGCGAAGGGCATTTTATAAATGTGGGAATCTGACAGAGATAAAAATTCCTCAGTCTGTGGAGCGGATTGAAAGAGAGGCGTTTTATCAGACCGGACTGCAGAAGCTGGAACTTCCTCAAAAGCTGAAATTTATTGGAGAGAGCGCTTTTCTGAAGTGCAGAAATCTGGAATATGTCCGGGTTCCGGAATATGTGGAAACTGTGGAAAAATGGGCGTTTCACGGGTGCAGTATGTTGAAAACAGTGGAATTTTCCGGGGATCCAGAAGTGCTGGGAGAATGGATCATAAATAAAGGGACAAAGATCCTGTGCAGAAAAAATACCAGAGTCGATGACTATTGTAGGAAGTATGGATTTGCGGTAGAATATCTGTAAAAGCGACCATTTTTTGGTGGAAAGAGGAGAAGGATGAGGGAAAGAAAACCTGTGATCGGCGTTACCTGTAATTTTGACTACAGGGATGCTGTTGGAATGGTTTCGGGCATGGGGATCACCGGGCAGGACTGGGACTTTGTCAGCGGTGATTATGTGTATATCCTGGAGAAAGCCGGTGCGATTCCTGTGCTGATCCCGCAGTATGGAGATCTGGAGGCGGCGAAACCGTTCCTGGAACAGCTGGACGGAGTGCTGATCTCCGGCGGACATGATGTAGGGCCGGAGCGGTACGGGGCGTTTCCAAAAGGGTACTGCGGAACGATCATGCCCATGCGGGATGAGCAGGATATTGCGATTTCCAGATATTTTATGATGGAAAAGAAAAAGCCGATCCTCGGGATCTGCCGTGGCATTCAGATCATGAATGTGGCCTGCGGCGGAACCCTGTATCAGGATCTGGAAAAAGAAGGGGGGTTTGAACATCATTTCGGGGATAAGTACCCGAGAAATGTGGCGTGGCATAAAGTGAGCATTGCCAAAGACAGTATATTGGAAAAGACTTATGGGAACCGGGAGATCCGGGTGAATTCTTTTCATCATCAGGCGATAAAAGATGCCGGGGAGAATGTGAGGATCACAGCCTGGTCCGAGGACCGGGTGCCGGAAGCTATGGAACTTGAGGATCATCCATTTGCGGTGGCTGTGCAGTGGCATCCGGAGATGATGTATGATTCTTCGGAGCAGATGAAACTTTTACAGGCATTTGTGAAGGCAGCAGAGAAGGGGACAGAAGCATGAATATTTGTATATATGGAGCATCCAGCGCAGAACTGAAAAAGATTTATTATGAGAAAACAGAGGAATTGGGACGGCTGATAGGAAAACGTGGCCATGGCCTTGTTTTTGGCGGTGGAAAAGAAGGACTGATGGGTGCGGCGGCCCGTGGCGTTGACAGAGAGAAAGGTTATATCCTGGGGATCGCACCGCGATTTTTTGACAAGCCGGGAGTCCTGTATGAGCATTGTACAGAGTTTATTTTTACGGAAAATATGCGTGAGAGGAAGCACCTTTTGGAAAGCCGTTCCGATGCGACCATCGTGGTACCTGGTGGAATTGGTACGTATGAGGAGTTTTTTGAGATCCTGACACTGAAAAGTCTGGGACGGATCGACAGGCCGATCGTTCTTTATAATATCAACGGATATTATGACAGCATGAGGGCCCTTCTGGAGTATACGGCAGGGGAGAAATTCATGGCAAGAGATGTTGTGGATATGTGCCGGTTCATGAAAGATCCGGAGGAGATCCTGGATTATATTGAGAATTACCGGAATTATGGGGGAAAGTTATAAAAAGGGTTGTAAGGATAATAAAAATAAAGTCCGGATTATAGGACAGATTGCAAAAATACAACAGTCCCAAATATAGGACTGTAAAAACGAATGTGTTACAGAATAATATAAGAAAGTCTGTAGTAATTCCGGGAAGTTATATTCTGAACAGTCAGGTTTGATATAGTAATTGATGGAAATGCCATAGTCTGCAAGGGGATTTTTACAGGAGAAGGTATATTTTATGAGGAAGATTATGTTAAATGGCCGGTGGGAGCTGGCGGAAGCGGGGAAAGATACATTATGTGCAGTGCAGGTTCCGGGATCTGTACTTTCCGGACTTTACGGGGCCGGAAAGATTGAAGATCCTTTTTACCGCACCAATGAAGATGCCACGAGGGAACTGTTCTGGAAGGATTATGAATTTTGCAGAACGTTTGCGGTTACGGAGGATGTCCTTAATGAGAAGAAAGTGATCCTGGTATGCGAGGGACTGGACACACTTGCGGATATTTATATCAATGGAAAAAAAGCCGGATCTACAGATAATATGCACCGTACCTGGAAACTGGATGTGAAAGGATTTCTTCATTCCGGTGAGAACCAGATCCGGATCGTATTTCGGTCGGTGTTTAAGTATATCGAAGATTATGAGTATGAAGAGAATAAAGAGATCCATTATGTTCCCTGCGGCGGAATGAAAGGAAACCAGCTGATCCGTAAGGCACACTGCATGTTTGGATGGGACTGGGGCCCCCAGACGATTGATGCCGGAATCTTCCGTGATATTTATCTGGAAGCGTACAGTCATCCGAGGATTGAGGATGTGAAGATCACACAAAGGCATGGGGATAATGCTGTGGATGTGTGTACAACTGTAGCTGTGAGCGGCGATGCTGTGGATAAGTGTCAGGTGAGAGTGAGTATCCGGAAGGATATGACGAGTGTCCGTGGAAATGGACATGCGGTTCAGGAGACTGGAGACTTAGAGATATATGCAGATGGAGCTGTACTGTTGAACAGTAATTCTGTAACTCTGACGGGAAGAATCCACAACCCGAAACTCTGGTGGCCAAACGGCTACGGCGATCAGCCGTTATATAAAGTTAAGGTGGAACTTCTGGATGAGGATGGCGAAGTTCTGGAAACTATAACGAAGCGCATTGGTCTCCGTACTCTTACCATCAGCCAGGAAAAAGATCTCTGGGGAAAAGAGTTCGCGTTCTGTGTCAATGGCGTGAAGATTTTTGCCATGGGCGGAAATTATATTCCGGAGGACTGTATTTATTCCAGGATCACGCCGGAGCTTCAGGAGTACCTTCTGGAATCCTGTAAACGTGCCAATTTTAACTGCGTCCGTGTGTGGGGTGGCGGTTATTATCCTTCGGATCATTTCTATGATCTCTGTGACGAGATGGGGTTGATCGTATGGCAGGATCTGATGTTTGCTTGTAATGTTTATGATCTTACAGAAGAATTTGAAGAGAATATCACGAAGGAAATTACAGAAAATGTAAAACGTCTCCGTCATCATGCATCTCTGGGACTGTGGTGCGGAAATAACGAGATGGAATCTGCCTGGGATCACTGGCCGGAGGTGCAGAGTGAGTCGAAATATCTTCGTGCGGACTACATAAAAATGTTTGAGCATGTGGTGCCAAAAGCAGTGAAAGCGGCAGACAGCGAGACCTTTTTCTGGCAGTCTTCTCCGAGTTCCGGGGGTTGTTTTGATGAGCCGGATGATGAGAACCGGGGGGACTGTCACTACTGGGATGTATGGCATGGCCAGAAGCCTTTTACGGATTATCAGAAGCATTATTTCCGGTTCTGTTCGGAATTTGGTTTCCAGTCCTTCCCGTGTCTGAAAACAGTAGAGAGCTTTACGGAAGAAAAAGACCGGAATATTTTTTCCAGGGTGATGGAGAAACACCAGAAGAATCCGGCAGCCAACGGAAAGATCCTGTATTACCTTTCGGAGAATTTCCGTTATCCGGAGAATTTCCGCAAGCTTCTCTATGTGAGCCAGATCCTTCAGGGAATGACCATGAAGTATGGCGTAGATCACTGGAGACGTCACAGAGGCCGCTGTATGGGAACTCTTTACTGGCAGATCAATGATAACTGGCCGGTGGCGTCCTGGGCAAGTATCGACTATTTTGGTCGCTGGAAGGCACTTCATTATATGGCAAAAAAATTCTATGGGCCACAGGCGGTGAGTATGTGCATGGATGGGGATACCATGCAGGTGTATCTGGCAAATGAAAGTATGGAAGCACAGTCATATCAGGTTGTCTTTTATGTGAAAAATATGGAATGCGAGATTCTTGAGAAGATTACCGGAAAGGGCACTGTGGGTGTGCAGGAGTCCGGGCAGATCCTGACGGTGGATGTTTCAGGATGGGAAGATAAGAAGTATGAGATTTTTCTTGAGGCGGAAGTGACACTGGCTGATGGAAGGGTGCTCCGTGATGTGGAGACTCTTGTTCCATATAAGTATCTGGAACTGGATAAACCGGAGATCACTGCTGAGGTGGAGGAGCAGGATGATGCATTTGTGATCCATTTGAAGAGCAGCTGTTTCAGCCCGTTTACAGCTATTGGATTTACGGATGTGGATGCGACACTTACAGATAATTTTTTCCATATGACAGATGGCGGGGAAATCTGTGTCCGGCTTGATAAGAAGGACGTTCGAAACGGAGAGATCCTGGATGCGGCGGATCTTACACGGCAGATGGAGATTTTGACGCTGGCATAAGAATTTCCGCAGACTGAGAAGATCATCATACAGGTGAAAAAGTCAGGTGCATGATCAGAGAAGTTTCATTAAAATTAGAATAATGAAAAAGACGCGACTCTTTATCGGATGATAAAAGGGTACGCGTCTTTTTTGTATGATATTAGGGGGAATTTTATGGGTTTGTGCGTGTTTTCAGTTGATTACGATGTCCGGGATCAGAACTCGTAATTTTTATGTCTTTTGAAGAAATCTTTTGTTTCTTTTACAACCACACCGCTCAGGGCAAGAAGAGCGATCAGGTTCGGGAACGCCATCAGGGCATTGAAGATATCTGCGATGTTCCATACAGCTGCTACAGTCATATATGGTCCGATGAATACGCAGATGATGTACAGCCAGCGGTATGTTGTAACTGCGGCTTTGTTTCTGTTGAACAGGTATTCCAGACATCTTTCACCGTAGTAATCCCATCCAAGAATCGTTGTGAATGCGAAGAATACCAGGCACAGCATCAGTGAGAAGGATGCTACAACCGGCGGGAAAGGAAGTCCTTTCTGGAAAGCGGCGGTTGTGATGGCAACACCTTCAAGACCTGTGTTCCATGTCTCTGTGATGACAATGGAAAGTCCTGTCATGGTACAGATGACGATGGTATCAATGAAAGTACCTGTCATGGATACAAGACCCTGACGTACCGGCTCTTTTGTCTGAGCTGCAGCAGCTGCGATCGGGGCACTACCAAGACCGGACTCATTGGAGAAGATACCGCGGGCGATACCTTTCTGCATAGCTACGACCATGGTTCCCATTGCGCCACCTGCAAGTGCACTTCCTGTGAAAGCAGATTTTACGATAGTTACGATCGCTGCAGGAACTGCTGTGATGTTTGTGATCACGATGATCAGTGCCAGTGCAACATAGAGAACTGCCATAAACGGTACAACGACCTGGGATACCTTTGCGATTCTCCGGATTCCGCCGAGAACGACAAGTCCTACGCATACGGTAAGTACCAGACATGCAACTACAGTTGCCCAGGAATATGTATTTCCGAAAAGTGCTACTGTGTGTGCTTTATCCGGATCAAAGAAGTTGGTGACTGCAGATGCGATACCGTTTACCTGTGTAAATGTTCCGATACCGAAAAGTCCAACGCCTGCTCCGAAAAATGCGAAGATCTTTGCAAGCCATCTCCACTGTTTTCCCATACCGTTTTCGATGTAGTAGAATGGTCCACCGAGAACGTGGCCTTCTTTGTCAATGGTACGGTACTTGATTGCCAGAAGGCCTTCTGCGTATTTGGTTGCCATTCCGAAAAATGCGGCTACGATCATCCAGAAAAGTGCGCCAGGTCCGCCGGCTGCGATAGCAGTTGCAACACCTACGATATTTCCAGTTCCGATGGTTGCTGAAAGCGCAGTACACAAAGCTCCAAAGCTTGTGACCTCACCATCACCGCCTTCTTCATTTTTAACCATGAATTTCAGTGCTTTTCCGAGATGCCTTACCTGTAAAAGGCCTAACCGAGCGGTTAACAGAATTCCTGTGAACAGGATCAGAATGATCAGCGGAAGTCCCCAAACGACTCCGTCAAACCATGTGATAAAGTTGTTGATTTGTGTAAACATTACTCTTTCCTCCATCCTTTTGCCTGAGAGATTTACAGCATTTTGTGTGCTGCGTACACCTTCGGCGCTCTTCCCTTTTGATTTGAAGAGACTCTCCTGAGTTTTTTTATTTTTGAATGATGCCAGGACCTTTTTGTGTGCGGTGGTGGCGGCCATTCGTTTTGTGTAGAAATACACTGTAACACAGAGTATCACAAGAATTGACGGATTTCAATGGGGTTTATTAAAAAAATTCCATTTATTAGTAAAATTAATCGACATATAATCTGTTTTTTTGACAGGACTTTACTTTTCTATCAGTGGATGCTCTTTATAGTACATGCGGGTGAAATGAAGGAATGTCAACATATCACCACTGATGTATTTGCCTTTTTTCCATACCATGCCGATCTTTACCCGGATGGGTGGTTCAAGGGGAATACCGGTAATACCGGAACCGGAAAATTTATCTGTCATGCTGGTATAAAGAAAGCATCCGTATTTCCCGGTTTTTACAAACTGCAGGGTGGTGTAGATCTGGCTGCTCCGCATAACAACATTTGGTTTGTAGCCGTCCATCTCAAAACGCATCTTCAAAAGCTGATTCTGGACAGAGTCCGGGTTAAAAAATATCAGCTGTTCTTTTGACATTTCTTTTATGGTAACCGTTTCTTTTTCTGCCAGTTTGTGGTCATTGCTTACACAGAAAACAATCTGGTCGTCAGCCAGGACTGTGTTGTGGAATTTATCAATATTATATTGTTCCATGTTGACCAGAGCGACGTCCAGGGTATCATCCTGGATCAGATTGCAGGCGCGGACAGAGCCGTATTCCTCCAGGACAACAGCAATCTCCGGGTGCTTTTCGTGAAAAGCAGTAAGAAGCTCCGGAAAAAATACGGTACTTAACATTGGCGGGATGCCGATGCGAAGAGGGGGTTTAACTCTGGACATGCTGGAGTAGTCAGCCTGGAGTTCATTACAGTACTGAAGGATATAGGTAGCTTTTTCATAGAAGGATTCTCCCTCCTGAGTCAGGATCAGCTGATTTCCCTTCCTGGAAAAAAGGCTGATCCCGAATTCAATCTCCAGATCACGGATAGCCATGGAAATAGTAGGCTGGGTTACATATAATTCTTCGGCTGCTTTTGTAATGCTGTGGCAGCGGCTGGCGGTGCAGAAGTAACGTAGTTGGTTCAGTGTCATGATATGCCTTCTCTCAGTGTATTATCAGATGAAATTCTTAACAGATTTTGCTGCTTTTTATCGAAATAAATGGGGGACAGAACATACTCTTTGGAGCTGACTGTCATTATAAAGATACCATGGACATGTGAAAAATTCCATATTCATTTAAAAATGAGAGGAGTTTATAGCAATAGCGCATAAAAATTATCATTAAAAATTGAGAGTATAAATTTTTTTTATGCGGATATGTGTTTCGCTAATTTGTTTTTTTATATGTACACGAGTTATAATAAAGCCATCAAAAGAAACGTGTACGGCCTATACTTTTCAGAAGAAAACAATATGAAATCACAACATAGTGAAAGGAGAGTACAGAAATGTCTCAGACAACTATCACATTGCTGTTTCTTGTGTTCACCATCATCAGTTTCATCCTTGAAAAAATTCCTCTTGGACTGACTGCTTCAATCTGTGCCATCGGTCTGACACTCACAGGAGTTGTGGATGCAACAACAACATTTTCACAGTATGTAAACAGTAACGTAATCCTTTGCGTTGGCATGTTTGTAGTAGGCCAGGCATTGTTCGAAACAGGAATGGCAAATAAGATCGGAGGACTGGTCACGAAATTTGCCAGAACAGAAAAAACACTGATCATTGCGATTATGGTGATCGTAGGTGTAATGTCTGGATTCTTATCCAATACAGGTACTGCAGCAGTGCTGATCCCGGTAGTTTGTGGAATCGCCGATGAGTCCGGTTATTCCAGAAGCCGTCTTCTGATGCCGCTGGTATTTGCCGCAGCACTTGGCGGAAACCTTTCTATTATCGGTGCACCCGGAAACCTGATGGGTGTGAATGCACTTCAGGAGATGGGGCTTTCCACAAGCTTCTTTATGTATGCGCCGGTTGGAGTTCCGATGCTTCTGATCGGAATCCTTTACTTTGTCCTTATCGGATATAAATTCCTTCCGGATGGAAAGAATGCATCCGGTGCAGTTCTTGAAGATCAGCAGGATTTCAGTCATGTACCGAAGTGGAAACAGACCGTTTCCCTGATAGTACTGATCCTTGTGATCCTTGCAATGATCTTTGAGAAAGAGATCGGCATCAGCATTGAGGTTTCCGCATGTATCGGAGCGATCCTCCTGGTTCTGACAGGAGTTATTTCCGAGAAAGACGCACTGAAGTCCATTGACCTGAAGGTTGTATTTCTTTTCGGCGGTTCGCTGACACTTGCAAAAGCATTGGATACAACCGGAGCCGGAGAGCTGATCGCAGATAAGATTGTAGGACTTCTTGGAGCAGATCCGAGTCCGATCCTTCTTCTTCTGGTGATTTTTATTGTAACCTGTGTGTTGACAAATTTCATGTCAAATACAGCAACCACAGCACTGATGATTCCAATTGCGGTATCTCTTGCAAACAACCTCGGAGCAGATCCGAGAGCCGTTGTTATCGCAACTGTTATCGCAGGTTCCTGTGCATATGCAACACCGATCGGTATGCCGGCAAACACCATGGTAGTCGGTCTTGGAGGATACAAATTCAAGGACTATGTGAAATCCGGTCTGCCGCTGATCCTGGTATCCTTTGTGATCTGTATGATTCTGTTGCCGATCCTGTTTCCGTTCTATCCGTAAGGAGAGAAACTTTTGAGTTACTGTTCACTTTGTGACAGCAACACTTTTAATTAAGTTCATTCCCTTCTGCACTGACCATACAGTGAAGGAGAAATGATAAATAAGCCAAAAAAGCCATCTTAACCATTAATCAGCCAAAATTAATGATGAAACAACCAACAAAAACCTATGTAACTAAAAAACATTAAACCATCGAACCATATCAGGAGGTAAATCATGACTAAGGAAAATGGAGTTAAAGTATTAACAGACATGGTAGCAGATTTTGTTGCCCATATTGGAAAAAAATTACCGGATGACGTAGTTAATAAACTTGAAGAGCTTGGTTCACAGGAAACAGCTGCACTTCCAAAGGTTCTTTATGAAACAATGACAAAGAACCAGGGACTTGCTGTAGAGCTGAACCGCCCAAGCTGTCAGGATACAGGAGTTCTTCAGTTCTGGCTGAAATGCGGAACAAATTTCCCGTATATCAATGAGCTGGAAGCACTTCTGAAAGATGCTGTTGTTCAGGCTACTTTTGCAGCACCGTTAAGACATAATTCCGTTGAGACTTTTGATGAGTACAACACAAAGAAAAACGTTGGTAAAGGAACCCCGACTGTATGGTGGGATATTGTTCCGAACAGCGATAAATGTGAGATCTACGCATATATGGCAGGCGGCGGATGTACCCTTCCGGGAAAAGCAATGGTTCTGATGCCGGGGGCAGGATATGAAGGTATTACAGATTTCGTTCTTGATCAGATGACAACCTACGGACTGAATGCGTGTCCTCCACTTCTTGTTGGTGTTGGTGTAGGAACATCTGTAGAGACAGCTGCTCTGAACTCCAAGAAAGCGCTGATGCGTCCGATCGGTTCTCACAACGATAACGCAAACGCAGCAAAAATGGAGAAGCTTCTCGAGGATGGTATCAATGCCATCGGCCTTGGACCGCAGGGTATGGGCGGAAAGTATTCTGTAATGGGTGTTAACATTGAGAATACTGCACGACATCCATCTACCATCGGTGTTGCAGTAAATGTTGGATGCTGGTCCCACCGTCGTGGACATCTGGTTGTAAATCCGGATCTTACAGTAACCTGTGATACTCATTCCACATGGAAATTTAATGCATAATATAAACGGAGGGAAAAATCATGATCGAAATCAGAGGAGATAAAAAAGTTCTTATTACACCTGTAAGCGCAGAAGACCTGGCTGATATCAAAATCGGCGATATTGTATGGTTGGACGGAGATCTGATGACCTGCCGTGATGTTGCTCACCGTCGTCTGGTTGAGTATGGAAGAGAGCTTCCGTATGATATCCGCAACAAAGCGATTTTCCATGCCGGCCCGATCGTTCGTAAGATCGAGGGTACAGAGGATGATTATGAAATGGTTTCTGTAGGACCGACAACTTCCATGCGTATGGAGAAGTTCGAGTATGAGTTTACAAAACTGACTGGTGTCAGAGTGATCGTTGGTAAAGGTGGTATGGGCCCGAATACGGAGCGTGCTTGTAAAGAGTTCGGTGCTATCCACTGTGTTTTCCCGGCTGGATGTGCAGTTGTGGCTGCTACAGAGGTTGAGAAGATTGTTGAGCATCACTGGGATGAGCTTGGAATGCCTGAGACTTTATGGTGCAACAAGGTTAAGGAGTTTGGACCGCTGATCGTATCTATCGATGCACAGGGACGTAACCTGTTTGAGGAGAACAAGGTTGTATTTAATGAGCGCAAAGAGGCTGCCAAGCAGGCAATTTATCCTGAGGTTAAGTTTATTAAATAATATTGGATATTGGAAAAATTTTTCGGGATATCTGAAATAACGAGGCTCTGCCATGAGAGCTTCGGGATTGACTGGTGATTGTGAAATTGAATTAACAGCGTGATATGAAAAAGAGAGATGTCCGGCAGATCATATAATGTGGTCTGCAGGATGTCTTTTTTTGTTGCTTTTTGTTGTTTCTTGGGGTTTTTGTGTTTTACAGGGGTGAGGGGGTGTGATAGAATATAAGCGTTGCAGCAGGCTGGTTATTAAGGTATTATCTGGTATGGATCTTGCGCAGTGAAGGTGGATCGTGGATATCTGCCTGACAATATTTTCAGAGAGGATGAGGTATGAGGTTTATGGGGGATTTTTTGAAGAACATTAACTGGAAGCATGTTCTGATCATGTGTATCGGAAATGTTTTTGCAGGTATGGGGATTGGAATTTTCAAGCTTGCCGGGCTTGGAACGGATCCGTTCAGTGGAATGAATATGGCGGTTGCGGATATGATTGGTATGGCGTATGGTAATTTCCAGCTGATTGTAAATATTGTGCTGCTGATCATTGAGATTGCTTTTGGCAGAAGGTTCCTGGGGATCGGTACGGTTGTGAATGCGGTTTGTCTGGCTTATATTACTACTTTCTTTTATAATATTTATACTGGTGTTTTGGGATTGGAGCTTGTGGCGCTGCCGGTACGTTTGGTGGCACTGTGTGTGGGTGTTGTGATCTGCTGTCTGGGACTGTCGATGTATCAGATGCCGGATGAGGGGGTTGCGCCTTATGATAGTCTTTCGCTGATCATGACAGAGAGATGGCCGAAGATTCCTTATTTCTGGCACAGGATGTCTAATGATGTGCTTTGTGCGCTGATCTGTTATCTGACTGGTGGTGTTGTGGGTATTGGTACGCTGGTGACGGCTTTTGGGCTGGGACCGGTGATACATTTCTTTAATAGGGTTTTTACCGGGAAGCTGCTTGCCTGGATTGATGGTGAGTGAGTTTGTAGTTGTATGGGTTGAGCTGAACTGGCTGCGGGATGTGGCTGGTTCGGCTTTTTTTTGTGAAAAGGGACGCCCGTGAGGCGTGTGCTGCCTGTCGCCGGGGCTTCGTCGGGGGCTGGCTTCTAGGCTGCCGGGAATCTGCTAAAAGCGTTTTACAAAAGTCCGAACTCGCGTCGCTCAGACAGCGGACTTTTGTAAAACAACGCAGATTTCCGCCAGCCAAGAATCAGCTCCCCTCCTGCAGAGTCCGGCGACAGGCAGCACACGCCTCACGGGCTGGCTTTTCAGGACGGTAGGGTAGTGTGGCTGCTCGGGAGTTGGATGAGCTATCAGTGCTACGCTGGATAGCTGGGAGGAAAGGCTGAGTTTGCTTGTGGCCGGAGAAAGAGGAATCGGCTCAACGTTACACAATCAATACCGCAGCATCCATCGCCCCACCAGTACCTGAACACATCTCCACAACCTACAACAATTTGCGTGCCCGGAAAGGGGGAATGTGAGGGGGAAAAGCGGGCTTCGCAACTTTGAGTGCTTTCCCCCTCACAATTTCTTCAGCTTTGAAAAGCGAAAATTTCAGGCTGCCTGATAAAGGAGACGGGAGTTGTATTCGGAGTATAAATTATAAATACTGGATGCCTGGGATGACAGGTGGGTGGGATGTGATGAGATATAAGGAAACGATATGAAGAAGCAGACTTGTAATGTTCGTGGTTATGTAAAAAGTGTATATTGCTTTTTGACGGTATTACAGAGTTTCTATGCTGTGTTAAAATATAAACAATGTTAATATAATACAGTTACATTATTCATTTTATAACTATTTGTAAATGTGTTATGCTATCTTCTGATGAGAGATATATAATGAACACAGTCGTATGAAATGAGAGTGTTCATGAATAGCTGGCTGTCCGGGTTGCCGGGGCTTATGTGATGAAGGAGAGGATATTATTATGGAATTTAATCATGGCGTTTTGTTTTCAGATACATATCAGAAGAAGCTGAAGTCTCAGTTTTATTATGCAGATAAGGATCCACAGTATGGCGCGAGACTTTTCTTTGAGAACTCCGGTGGTTCTCTGCGGCTTAAAAAGGCGGTTGAGGCCAAGGCTGCTATCGAGGAATTTCCGGATTGTCCGGAGCGTGCTCGTGGCAGGGGCTTTGATCTGGCGGATTATGTGAAGAATGGTACGCAGGAGATCCTTGAGGTTATTTTTGGTGCAAAGAGTGGTGCGCTTATCACTGAGCTGACTGCTTCTCAGACCATGTTCCATGCGGTTGGTACGATCATGGAAGGTGTTGACTGGGGTAAGAACGCAGTTACTTCTGCTCTGGAGCATCCGTCTGCTCATGATGCGGTTGAGTATTACTGTAAAAAGACCGGCAGAGAGTTTCGTGAGGTTCCGGCTAATAAGGTGACTGGTGGCCTTGATCCGGATGAGATCATGAAGTATGTAGATAAGGATACGGTTCTTCTCAGTATTATGGCTGCTTCCAATATTTCCGGTAATATCATGGATATCAAGGAGATTGCCCGTCGTGCAAAAGAGATCAACCCGGATATCTACATTGTAAGTGATGCAGTTCAGCATGCTCCTCATGCAGTGATCGATGTTGAGGACTGGGATGTGGATGTCTGCAACTTTGCACCGTATAAGTTCTTTGGTGTACGTGGCTGCGGTTATGCTTATGTTTCTGACCGTGTTGCTGTGATGCCGCATATCAAGCTGACCTGCAAGGATGATAATGTATGGGCTCTTGGTACTCCGGCTCCGGCTAACTTTGCGGCTATGATGGCGGTTATTGATTATGTTTGCAGTATCGGTAAGCATTTCCTGGGTGATTCCGCACAGAAATATAATAAGCGTGAGCTTTTTGTTGAGGGTATGAATCACATTCATCTTCAGGAGAGAGCGCTTCTGTACCGTATGCTGGAAGGTACCGATAAGGTTCCGGGGCTTCGTCATATTCCGGGGGTTCAGGTTTATGTGGATATGGAGGATCTTACTTATAAGGATCTGATCGTTGCCATGGGTATCGAGGGTATTGAATTTGCAGAGTGTGCAAGAAGATATCTTGAGCATGGAGTTACTCTGTTCGAGCGTGTAAAGAGCAGCCCGTATTCAAAACGTATTGTTGAGACTCTTGGTCTTGAGGGTGCACTTCGTGTTTCTCCGCTCCATTGCCATGGAACAGATGATATCGATAAATTCCTGAAGATCACTAAGGATATCGCTGAAGGTAAATAATCCCTACGGCTACAATTAAATAAAAAATGAAAATGTCCTGCAATCAAGAATGTGCGCAAAAGAAAATCAGAAGCTGCCAGACTTGAGAGCAGGGCTTTTTTTTGTGGTATACTTAAGAAAAAAATGAAAGAGGTGTCGAAAATGGAAAAAATGAGCAGCATAATAAGGCGGGAATTCAAAAAAGGCGATGATATCCGCGATGCAGGTCTGACAGCTCCGGATGATGTGATCCGATATAAAGATATTGCTTATGGAAAAGATTCAGCCATGCAGGTGCTGGATGTATATCGTCCGAAGGATACAGAGGGAAATCTGCCGGTGATCGTCAGCGTACATGGTGGTGGCTGGGTATATGGTGATAAAGAGCTGTATCAGTATTATTGTATGAGTATTGCGCAGAGAGGTTTTGCAGTGGTTAATTTCACTTACCGGCTGGCACCGGAGTATCAGTTTCCGGCACCTATGGAAGATACGAACAGTGTTTTTGCATGGATTCTTGATAATAAAGATAAATATGGCATGGACGTGGCGAATCTTTTTGCAGTGGGCGATTCTGCCGGTGGACAGATTCTTTCACTGTATGCAGATATCTGTACGAATGCAGAGTATGCAAAAGAATATGATTTCCAGGTACCGGAAGGACTGAAGATAAAGGCTGTGGCATTAAACTGCGGTCAGTATAACATGGAAGACACAAGTGATATGACCAGGCAGCTTATGGAGGAATATCTTCCGGGAAAAGGAACTCCGGAAGAATTAAAAAGGATATCTTCTGATCTGTACATAACAGATCAATTCCCGCCTGCATATGTTATGACTGCAGAAGGTGATTTCTTACGCAAACAGGCACCATATATGTATGGGAAACTGAAAGAGAAAAATGTATTCTGTGAGCTTCATGAATACAGCAGTCCGAAGGAGAAGCTGATGCATGTTTTCCATCTCAATATGAGATCTGAGGATGCAAAAAGATGCAATGATGATGAGTGTGAGTTTTTCAGGAAATTTATTGGGAGGTGACAGGAAATGAAAAAAATTCTTATCGTAGTAGATATGCAGAATGATTTTATCGACGGTGCCCTCGGCACAAAGGAAGCGGTTGCGATCGTACCGAAGGTAGAAGAGAAGATCCGCAATTTTGACGGAGAGGTATTTTTCACAAGGGATACTCATGAGACATATTATCTGGAAACACAGGAGGGGAAAAACCTTCCGGTTAAGCATTGTATCCGTGATACCGAAGGCTGGCAGATCCGAAAAGAGTTGGATGCACTGAGAAAAACAGAGCCGATCGACAAAGAGACTTTCGGTTCAACAGATCTGGTGGGCGAACTGGTTACACTTAATGAAGACCAGGGAATCGGAAGCATTACTCTTGTGGGACTTTGCACAGACATCTGTGTAATCTCCAATGCTCTTCTGATCAAGGCATCCCTTCCGGAAGTGCCGATCTGTGTTGATGCCACATGCTGCGCTGGCGTAACACCGGAGAGTCATGAGAATGCACTGAAAGCCATGGAGGCGTGCCAGATCAGGATTATCAGATAAAAATATATCTGACGAAAATTAAATATTTTTTTCAATAAATAAAACTATCCTGAACAAATTGCAAAGTTGAGAAGCTTTGTACCTGACAGGATAGTTTTATTTGCGTTAAGAGGCTGCGAAAAACATATTACTTGCAAATGATGATTATACTGCTATTGCCGCAAAAATCCTTGAAGGCTGTGGCGGAAAAGAGAACATCACAAGCATTGATAACTGCATCACAAGACTGAGACTTGAGGTTAAGGATATTACAGCTGTAAATGATAAGGTGATCAAATCTGCAGGTGTTGCAGGCGTGATCAAACCTGGAAAAACTTCTGTACAGGTTATCATCGGAACCAAGGTTCAGTTTGTTGCAGATGCATTTTCTGAGCTTTGTAAATAATGGCTTTTTTGGAGTCAGGTATTTGCTAAAATAATTATGGGGCAGCAGCAGAATTGTGAAAACGGTTCTGCTGCTGTTTTTTTGTATACCTTATATTGACCGATACTTTCAAAAAGCGTACAATGTTATTTCGATAAAAAGCAATAGGTCAGTGCATTTACGATTGCAATATTTCTACAGGGGGAATGAAGTTAATGAAATCCTGCGTATTTCACAAAAAATATCTTTTAGCCGGTATATATATTATTTTTGTTCTGTTTACCTGCTGTAATTCCCGATTTTATCATACACCGCTGGCAAAAATATGTTCCGTAACAGAAAAACAGACTCTGAGCAGAGAAGGAACCAGGGGCTCAAAAGAATATTACTATACTCAGAATATTACGGCACGGATATTAAACGGTTCGCATAAAGGGGAAAAAATAACGGCCTCTAATGAATATACATCTTCTCAGGTTCAGACCAAGAAATATCATAAAGGAGACACCGTTCTTTTAAGCGGTTCAAAGGAAAGCCCCGGAAAAACGATACGCTCTGTAAAAAGGGATGGGTATCTGGCCTTATTGGCAGGAGGATTATTTTTTCTTCTGATCTGCATTACAGGAAAGCAGGGATTTTACACGATAATATCACTGATACTGAATACGGTCATATTTGCGTATGGATTTCAGGCTTTTACAGAGGGGAAAAATATTTTAAATATCTGTAATGTCATCGCAGTTCTTTTTTCACTGACTACATTGATCTGCTTAAATGGAATTCACAGAAAAACATTTTCCTCAGTTCTTTCGACACTGTGTGTTCTGTTTCTGATCATGGCATTGTTTGAATTTTCTATTTATATGTACGGAGATCTGGATTATTCCAATCTGGAATATCTTGGAAGTACAGGCAATTCAGCAGATATATTCTGGGCAGATATTATGCTGACAGGACTTGGTGCAATTATGGATGTGACGGTGACGATCAGCGCAGCAGTAGGAGAGATCGTGCGGAAAAATCCATCGGTTTCTCTGAGAAGACTGATACATTCCGGTCGTGAGATCGGATATGATATTATGGGAACCATGATAAATGTACTGCTGTTTGTTCTGGCAAGCGGCATGATTCCCATGTTCATACTTAAGATGAATAATGATATAAGCTTTGTAACGATCGTGAGATACCACATTCCATATGATATCTGTCGTTTTCTGATAGAAAGTATTGGAATTGTACTGGCAATACCGGTATCTGTTTTTATTGCTTCAGTGATTATGAAAATACCATCACGGAAAAGGGGTGTCAGAGAATGATCATTTTTCTTGCATTGATTTTAATTTTTCTGGTGATCTTGATTGGCGGAGAGCGTGGAGCCATGTCAATTATGACATTGGCGGGGAATATTGTAATTTTGTTTTTTTCAATTATGCTGATGTCTGCCGGTTTTCCTGTACTGCTCCTGATATTGGTGGCAGGTGCAGGTGTTTGTTATATTTCTCTGTTTTATCAGAACGGAAATAATCCAAAGACGCGGGCGGCTTTTCTGGCTACACTGCTGGTAATGTTACTTTTGTTTATTCCTATTTATATTATTACATGGAGATCAGGAAGTTACGGGTTAAATGAGCTGCAGATTTCGGAAGACGATTTTATGTATTATTACAGTACGGACCTTCATATTAACATGCTTCATGTAGGAATATTTGTAACTGTTTTCAGTACTCTTGGGGCTGTTATCGATACAGCATTATCTGTAACATCTTCTGTATATGAAGTCTGGACTCATAAAAACGGTCTGACAGCGAAAGAACTTACAGCTTCCGGCTATCAGGTTGGGAAAGAAATTATCGGTACAACGGTAAATACGCTGCTGTTTGCTTATCTTGGAGGAACTATTTTATTGTTTTCATACATTCAGACACAGCAATATACCCTGGAGATCATTCTTAATTCCCAGTTCCTATTCCAGGATGTTGCAGTCATGCTATCTGGTGCGGTAGCCTGCCTTATTACCGTCCCGGTATCGATCAGATGTATTATTCGACAGATTCACCGTACTGATTCGGAAGAAAAATCTGAAGTTATATAATAGCGTTAAAAAACAGTCAGACCTGTGGAGAAGAATGTGAAGGGAAAATGTGAAGAGGTTGAATGAAAAAGTAACTGCCACCATGTACGGAAAATGTGAAATTAGCGCTCACCTCTTGACAATGGAAGTCGATTTTTGTCCTGTCTTGTGTATCCTAGAAGTGCCTGCTTTACAGGCTTTCCAGGGCATAGGTCATTTTGTCTGGTATTGTAAAGCAGTGCCAGATTTGTCGTAAATGTCGTAAATTTGTGGTCAAAATTCCGAATCTCACTTATAAATCCGGTGAGCAGATGGAGCAACTTGGCAAATATGGATTCTTACGCAGAGATTATCTGAAGAACCATCGAAATTCAACCTATCAGGTGATGCTTTTACAGGATACAATTGGAAAGCACCTTCTGGAAGTAGACAAGGCAGCCAGAGAACGGGAAGAAGTGATCCTGAAACATAAAACGATTTCCAGAAGATTTTTGTTTTCAGATTACAACAGAAGAAGCAGAATCTTTGAAGTGCCAATCTGGCACCTCAAAAATACAAGAGTCAGGAAAAAAGGATGGACGAGGTGGCAGACGTACGCTACCGTATGTATTTACAGAGCAGAGAATATCAATGCTAGCCAGTGTATTACATAGTGAGGTGGCAATCAATGTAAGCATAGGTATTATGCGGGCATTCGTAGAAATGAGACGGTTTATAGCCAACAATGCACTTTTGTTTGAAAGGATTAGTAACGTTGAGTTAAAACAACTTGAATATCAGAAAAAGACAGATGAAAAGCTGGAGCAAATTTTTGAGTACATATCAGATCATGAGGAGTCTAATCAAAAGATATTTTTTGATGGTCAGATATATGATGCGTTCAGTTTACTAATAGAACTGATTCAGAAGGCAGAAACGGAAATTGTTCTGGTAGATGGATATGTGGATGTAGGAACATTAAATATTTTGTCAAAGAAGAAAGAAAATGTGGCGGTGACAGTTTATACACTGCAACGGACAAAATTATCTCAAACAGATATAGATAACTTTAATGCACAGTATCCTAAACTGGATGTGAAGTACACAAGAGCATTTCATGATCGTTTTTTAACCGAATCAAGTAAGTCCCCTGCTTCAATTGCGAGGAGCAATAAGCAGTGGGTGGGACTTACTTATATCAGGAGGGGTACAAGCCCCTGCTGATAAACTGCGGAGCAGTTATTCGGTTATGAGCAAGTAGCGAAAGCGGATTGCGAATATCCGATTGACTTCTTGATAAAACGAAAGCATATCATGTTGGTGCGTCTTTGAAGGACGCAGGTAAAAAATGTTTTGGAATTAATTTGATTGAAGATGCAGGTATTGTAAGAGATATTTTACAGAGATTGGAATTAGAAACAGAAGAATAGAAAAGTAAGTTATGCAGAAAGGCGTGAGTCATAAGAATATGGCTTGCGTCTTTTTCTGTCTGGATTCTTTCGAGGTCTGGCAGTTATTTTTTTGCACAAGAAAAGGAGCTACGCACTAATACTTAATGCGACAGCCCCTTATTTTACCAGAACAATTTGGCGTTCGCGTTTGTGACGGTTTTTTCTATATTCTGTAGGAGAAATTCCGTGGTATTCTTTAAATATTTTTGAAAAATAAGAAGGCGAACTGAATCCACAGATCTGACTGATATAGTCCACGGACCAGTCAGAAGTAAAAAGAAATTCTTCACTCTGGGTGATGCGAAAATCCAGTATATATTTTTTCAATGGAACACCCATCTGCTTTGAAAAGATTTCTGAGAGATAGGATCGATTCAGATTCAGTTTGTCTGCAATATACTGAACTGTCAGGCCTCGTCCGTAGAAATCTTCTACAATAGAAATTGCTTGCTGTACATGACTTTCTGAATTCTGACGACTTTTTCTTTCGGGAAGCTCTTTGGAGTTCTCGATAAAAGTACCAACTTTTGAAAGAAGAAGGAGAAGAATGCCATTGGTATACAGATCATTTTTTGTACTATCATTTTTTATGGAAATCAGAATCTCAAGGAGATCCTTGATTTCCTCAAAGACTTCTGTAGAAAGTCCTTTTGTGAGGGACGGATAACCGAATCCAAGACGATGCATGAAGTATGGAGCGAGTTTGCCATTGAAGCCAACCCACGAATAAGTCCATGGATTCTCCTTATCGGCCTGATAGAAGACCATCTGATCCGGTTCAATCAAAAAAATCTGTTTTTCTTCAATAAGATATTCTGTTTTATTAACAACAAGACGTCCCTTCCCGGAAAGAACAAAATGCATGAGATAATAGGGTCTTGTTCCAGGTCCGTAGGAATGAAGCGGCAGACATTCTGAATGACCGCAGAAACGAAGTTTTATATCATTCCAGCTGGTGTCTCTGTACAGATTCAATTTTTCTAATTCCATAGGATCTCCTTTCGGTAGTTTGTATATTTATATTCGATAGATACAAAATTCTTGCTTTTATTAAACTACAATTTCCGACAAAATTTATAAGTTATCCAACAAAAGTGACTAACATGGTAATAAGATTATAGTATATGATATCAATGTAGACAAGAGAAAGAAAAGACAAAAATAATCTAAAAATTCAGACAGGAAACGAATCGATTCAAATTCACAGAAAAGTAAAAAGCTATAGTTATTAGAAGAAAGAAGTCAGTTTGTAAAAGGTGACCTGTATTTTGTGCACCCTAAAATAAAATGGAAAGGTAAGGAAAGAGATATGTTAGAATTTGCAAAAACACCACCAAAAGGATGGAACAGCTGGGATGTATATGGAGCGTCTGTTACAGAAGAAGAAGTAAAAAGAAATGCAGATATTATGGCAGAAAAGCTTAAGAAATATGGATGGAACTATGTGGTTGTAGATATTCAGTGGTACGAGCCAGGAGCTGAGTCAGCAGCATATCGCAAGTTTGCGGATTTGAAGATAGATGAATATAGTCGTGTGCTTCCGGCTGAAAATCGTTTTCCAAGTTCAGCAGATGGAGTTGGGTTTGCACCACTTGCTGAATATGTACACCAATTAGGGTTGAAATTCGGTATTCACATTTTAAGGGGAATACCAAGACAGGCTGTTCATGGAAGAATGCATATCAAAGGAACGGATAAGACAGCAGATCAGATTGCAATAAACAGTATCTGTCCATGGAATTCAGATATGTATGGAGTGGATATGTCAATTCCAGAAGGACAGTTATATTATGATTCGCTTATGGAATTGTATGCTTCTTGGGGAGTTGATTTCATTAAAGTTGATGATATCGCATATTCAACGATTTACAGAGATTCACATAGAAAGGAAATTGAAGGGATTCGAAAGGCTATCGACAAAACGGGACGGGACATTGTACTTTCCCTTTCGCCGGGACCGGCAAGACTGCAGGATGGAAGTTTTCTTCAAAAAACTGCAAATATGTGGAGATTGACAGATGATTTCTGGGATGAGTGGGAATTGCTGTATGATATGTTTGACCGCTGTAATTATTGGTCACCATTTATTCGTAAAGGAAACTGGCCTGATTGTGACATGCTTCCATTGGGGCATATTGGAATCCGCTCAGGTGAACGTGGAAAGGCAGACCGTATGACCTGCTTTACAAAGCCAGAACAAAAGACAATGATCACATTGTGGTCTATCTTTCAGTCACCACTGATGTATGGCGGAGAACTAGCTGATTTGGATGAGTGGACGCTCTCATTGTTAACAAATACAGAGGTAAACGAGATGCATCGTACACTGGATGGACAGAGACAAGAGTACAGAGACGATGAATGGATTGTCTGGTCAGGAGAAAACGAAGAGAATACATATATTGCAATATTTAATGTATCGGATAAAAAGAAAGAAATTCCTGATAAATTAGCAGAAATATATATCAAAGAGGATGCAAAAGAAATCTGGTCCGGCAAAAAAGCAACTGAAGCAGCAGAAGAAGTAGATAGTCATGGTTGTGTGTTGTATCAGATGAAAAGAATGTGATGAATGTCGGATAGGAGGAATGAAGTGATGGATACAATAGGAAAGAAACTTGCCCTAAAAGAAAAGATGGCTTATGGCTGCGGTGATGCGGCAAGCAATATTATCTGGGCATCTATGGGAACATTTCTGATGTTCTATTATACAGACAGATTGCAAGTCTCCTTGTTACAGCAGGAACACTCCCATTGGTAAACTTTATGACAGAGTATGTGGGGGAAAAGAAAGCGTGGAGTATCGTATATGGAATATTTGGAGTTATTGCAGCAATTCTGTTCTTTTTATGTTTTGCAGGGTGTAAAGAGAGAATTCATGAAAATGAAGAAGAGAAGACAGAAAAGATTCGTGTTATTGACGGAGTAAAAGCAGTGCTGAAAAATAAATACTGGCATATGCTGATGGTGATATCTATTTGTATTAATATATTCTTCCAAGCTATTAGTACGGTAAATACATATTATAGTAAAGCGGTTCTTCATAATAGCAGTATGATTAGTGTATTGAATACGGCTTATATAGTTCCTGCAATTGTAACCTTTTTCTTTGTACATCTGGTTGTGAAGAAGTATGGAAAAGGAAAGACTACGATGTTTGGCTGGATTATTATCTGTGTCAGCTATGTGATATTGTTACCATTTACAGAAAATACAACGGTACTGATTATTACAGCTGCTATGAGGGGAATAGGATATTGCTTCTTGCTTGCAGTGTCTTCTGCGATGGTAAGTGATGCAGTTGAATATGGGGAATGGAAAACGAAAATTCGTGTTGAAGGTCTGACATTTAGTATGCAGGGATTTGTAGGAACAATCGCAGCAGGTATTGTTACGGCGGTCATTGGATGGGTACTCAATTTCAGCAAATATGATGGAACACTGTCATTTGCAGATACACAGGCAGGATCCGCAGTATTTGCAATTAAACTGCTGTTTATTGCGGTTCCGTTTGTTGTTGGAGTACTGAATATTATATTGTTAAGATTTTACAAACTTGATAAAATGTATCCGCAGATTATTGAGGATTTAAATAAGCGGAATGGAAAATAAGTGGGGAATGCATATGAAGACAAGCATATCAGAAAAAATAGCTTATGGTATGGGAGATGTTGCATGTAATGTAGTATATGCACTTACATCTGGTCTTATCGTATATTTTTATACAAATGTAATCGGAGTATGGAGCTGTCGCTTTAACGAATGAATTCATATCTTTTCTCCCAGTTCTTTCATACGTTCTCCATCTATCGTCCCTTCATAATGTCTGATTCTTGACTTATCAAGTTTTATTTTAACCGAATCAAGTAAGTCCCCTGCTTCAATTGCGAGGAGCAATAAGCAGTGGGTGGGACTTA